>CANISK010000156.1 GCA_947470205.1 Neisseriaceae bacterium
CAAGAAGATCAAATAAAAGAATTAATTGATGTAACAAAATTTTATAAATCCATACATGCTAATATTTTAGGTATATCAGACCCTTTATCTAAAGAAGAAAGGATAATTTTTAGTAACTGGATGGATGATGTTTTTAACAATAAAGAGATATTTCAACACATCACAAAAATTAATGAGAAAAAATCATCAGATATCGCCGAAAATGATATGAATATATTACAACAATTATATAAAAAAATATATAAAAGCCCAATTGGTGCAATTTTAAAAAAATTAGGTTTTGATATAACGATATTTAAAGATTACGCAATAATGAAACAGCATAAAGAAAAACTCAAGATTTTAGTGCCTGATTTAAATAATCTAAAAAAATATAAAGCTACAGTGTTGAATATGACGATGAAATATCGCATGAAAAAGTCTTTAGATACATACAAAGAATATAAAGCTAATGACGAATTAAATAAAATAGATAATCCCAAGTATATCTCCGTAAACGATAAAATCACAATGATAAAGATTATGACTGAATTAAACGCACAAATTGAATCTAGCTGGACTGCTGATGAAGAGAACCATGATGATTATTCTACAGGGCAAAAATTTATTGACTTAGAGAGTGAATACCTCAAAAATAATATTTATCATGATGAATTTACAAACATACTGGGCGATAAGATTACCACAAACCAACCAAGCTCACGAGATATACTATTGTTGATACTCCATAAGAATTATCATATCAAACGATCTATGTGTGCATGTCTTGCTACACATATGGCTATAAAACTTAGAGAAAATTTCCCACATTTAACAGACCAAATTCATACTTGCAAGATATGGGGGCATGCAATGTGTTGCATTGGAGATCTAAATAATCCTAATAGTATCATTATTGATCCATGGATTAGATATCTAAATCTTCAAGGACAAGTGCAATATTCACATGAAAACACAAAAATGTATTATCGTGATAATCAAGTGAGATATGACACGCAAGAACGAAAAAGAGGATATTGTGGTACTGTAAAAGATTATAAACAATTTCTAAAAGATCATCCAAATATTTATGTGCCAAAAAACGCAGATCTTGATATGACTATAAATAATACTTCCAATGATGTGTCTCGACAAATCACAAGTGCGGATATAGAAGCGCCAAAACTACCACAAAATACGATAATAGCATTAAAGCAGATCTTAAAAGACAACAATATAAAGATATAGTTACCACGAAATGTATTTTATTTGGTTGGGTGTGTTGATTTAATGTACACTACTGGTATGTGAATTTTATTCCAAAGAAAGCATGCCATGTCTATTCAGTGGTTTCCTGGGCATATGAATGCCGCTAAAGAAGCAATTAAAGAACTGCTACCTTATGTTGATATTGTTATTGAGTTACTCGATGCTCGCGCTCCATTTTCAAGTTGCAACCCACTTTTGCAATATCTCATCAAACATAAAACAACAATTAAATTATTAAATAAGTCTGATTTAGCGGATACAAAAACCACTAAAATGTGGTTGGATTTTTTTGAGCAACAAGAAAATGCAATTGCAATAACTGGACAAAAGGATGATTTAAAATTTCCCAATAAAATTATCGCACTATGCAGAGAACTCAAACCACACAGAAAGAGCTTTGAGAAACCGCTTAGGGTTATGATAACCGGCATTCCAAATGTTGGCAAGTCTACTTTAATTAATAAATTGATAAATAAAAAATCTGCCAAAACTGGTGATATCCCAGCAGTCACTAAAAGTATACAATGTTTAACCTTAGAAGATAATTTCTTGGTATACGATACTCCCGGTATGATGTGGCAAAAAATAAAATATGACTATATTGGTAATAATTTAGCAATATGTAATAGTATTGGTCGACGTGCGCTTGACGAAGAAACTTTAGCTTTATATCTGGTGGATTATCTAAAAATTAATCACATAGACTTACTATGCACTCGATATAAAATCTCACCTCATGATTTATTATCTCTAAATAATAATATGGATATTATTCATATTATTAGCAAAAAGCGTGGTTGTTTGCTACCTGGGGGAATTTCTGATATACAAAAAACCAGTGAATTGATTATTCAAGATTTTAGAGATGGGAGAATTGGCAAAATTAGCCTGGAAACTCCTCATATGTGGGACATGTGGATGCAGGAAGAACGGGATAAAAATGAATAAAAAACTCTCTACGCTTCAATTGGTTCTGATGACACTAGGTGGTATTATAGGTTGTGGATGGTTATTTTCTCCTTTTTATGGTTTTCAGTTGGCGGGGGTTGGGGTTATTTATTCATGGTGCATTGCCGCATGTATTATTATAGTTATTGGAACATCCTTTGCTTTAATGTGTAATAAATTTCCAATTGTGGGTGGGATTTATAGATTAACCACAATTACGCATAATAAAAGACTATCCAGTGTATTTTTATTACTTGGTTGGCTGTCGTATCTTGTGTATGCGCCACTCGAGGCACAATCTGTAGTGCAATATTTGGGATACTGGATACCACATTTAACAAAATATAATAATGCTCAAATTACATTATCTTGGAATGGTATTGGGGTCGCAATACTTATTATCATGCTTATTACTTGGTTTAACACTCTAATCATCACCAAAGTTGCCAAAGCAAATAACTGGGTAAGTATATGGAAAATAATTATACCTCTTTTGGTGGCGATAGTATTGATTATTAAATTTGGTAAAATACAAAATTTCGCATACCACATGAATGCACAACCAATAAACTTGGAGCATATATTTTTAGCAATTACAAGCACTGGAATTGCTTTTGCATTTAGCGGGTTTCAAAATGGGTTATCCTTGGCTCATCAAGTACAGTCACCCAAGAAGGCATTATCTTATTCATTATTTATTCCGGTGATTGTGTGTGTAATTATTTATATATGTCTATCATTAATTTATATATTATGTCTTGATGGTAATGGTAAAAGTCTAGTGAATGCAACTGCCCCATTGCTTGGTATAGTTTCATTATTTAGTGTAAACTGGTTATTTGCTATATTGTTTGTGGATGCAGTGGTGGCACCTCTTGGCACTACCAATGTATTTATCGCAGTTACATCCAGAGTGCTCTATAGTGTTGGCAGAGAACTTCACCCAAATGGCCCATTAACCAAATTAAATAACCACAATAGTCCAGTAGTTGCATTATGGATAAATGCGATTCTTGGTATCGTATTTTTATTACCATTTCCAACCTGGACAGAACTTGTGAGTTTTTTATCTTCAATTACCGTATTTGCATACCTATCTGGGCCAATTACATTGATGACACTTAATCATAACAAGCTATTTTTAAAAGATAATTTTAATTTTCTATACGAAATAATTGGCATACTTGGTTTTATATTTTGTGGGTTATTAATTTATTGGTCTGGGTTAAATAATTTATTATATTTATTTATTGCATTAATCTTCGTGAATGGTATCTATGCATTTTTTGTTAAAACATCAGCCAAGGATGAGCAGCATCACAACACTGAAATTTCATTTTATTTGATTATAAGTACTTTTATAGAAAATTGGTATTTATTTGGATATGTTGGTGGTTTATGGGGTGTGTCTTACTTTAATAAACATCATTTGATATTATTTCCATATGATAATATAATAGTAGCATGCTTGGGTATTTTATTTGGTTATATATTTACAAAAAATTGTGTAAATAAAAATGCAATACAGCAAAACATTAATAGATTATCTATTGAAATTAAAACTCAATAACCTCAAAGGTTGTACCACATCTAAGGATGGTATGAGAATTATATAAATAAAATTATTAGTCTGAATGCGTTCTAGAGCGATTAAATGTGCACTGCACATAAGTTTTTGCCCAATATCGTGCCAAACTACCA
>CANISK010000157.1 GCA_947470205.1 Neisseriaceae bacterium
AACAATAAAAATATGCCATAAAGTAACATTTTTTACTTTAAAATATAAATTTTTATACCCCAAATTATATTATGTCACAATACTTTTAATACTTGTGGGTAATGAACAGTATTTAAGGGGATAGAAAAAATGAACATAGGTGCACAACAAAATCCATCCAAAACTAAAAAAGAGATTATCCGTAATATATTTATTAATAAGCCAGTAGCCGGAGATAATAAGAAACAAATTCTTGAAGGAGTTTTACTTCAGTTACCAGAATTAGCTAAGCATCAGAGTTTTTTTAGTAAAAATTTTGGATTTTCTATTCCAAAATCATTACAAATAACAGCATGTAAATTGGCATCTATATTTAAGATTGATCTCACTGAACATAACTTAGCTTATATATTAAGGATATTATGCTCTCCTACTGCAAATGCGGAGGAGTGTCGTACAAAGTTAGAACAATTAACAACACCATCTCCTAGTTTTAATTTAGACCAAAAAAACCAATCACAGCACTCAAATTCAGATATCAATCATATTATAAAAGTAACTAATTTTATTCTAAATTGCACTGCAACTGATCATTTTAGCGATATAATTTATGAAACTAATAGTGGAATTTATAAGGATTCTCATTATACTAATTACAAAACTAATAACTTATTTAATAATGATGTAGAATTATCTAATCAAAACCATTTCAAATGGCAATCTACGAAAACTCATGTTGCGAGTGGAGTGGGGGCTTTATCTTCAAGTGGAGAAAAATACAAGCGAGATAATTATCAGTATGGTATTTTATTGGCAATGGAGAAATTACAAGAGGTTCTAAAAGGGAAAATCTTAACAATTAAAATTTGTGATAAAAAACCTGAGACAATAAATCAAGATGATGAAGCTACTGCAGAGACTCAATTGAGAAATAATATAGCAGGACTATATCCCATAGATGGTATGAGCAGAAAAGAAGCAATTAAATTTTATACAAATCCAAAATTAAAATTAGAATTTACGGTGAGTAAAGTTGATGGTCATCCGTATACAGATAAGCATACTTATATTATAAAACCAGTTCTTCTTTATGATAAAGAGAATGATCATTATTTTGTACATTGGGAATTTGGAAATAAAAATGCTTTCGACAGGGAAAAACCTGAGTATATGTTTCATTTTAATGGTAACAACGGAACTTCTGCTGCAATGTTTAAGGATGGAGCACATCTTACTATAAGCACGGATACAGTTCAAGTATTAATTGATTACGCTAATAAAGGGGTAAATCATCTTTTAAATCCACATTTAGCAGCATATAAAACAAGCATTAAAGGAAGCATTAATCCACATTTAGCAGCATATAATCATTATGCAAAGCATAATAATAATTTTACATTAGAGATGTATGCTTATTCTTATGGAAATCTTGCTGGGGCACAATTTATTAAACAAATCCAGACAGAATATCCGGATAGAAAAATTCTATTTATTGGTGTGGGCACAGCGACTAACCTAGCAGATGTGGCTGCATCATTTGTAGGAAAATTAGGTAAATTTGCTGATCAGATAAACATGTTAAATCGTTCCGATATATTTGAAGTGCTAACTAACAATAAAAAGGTTACAGCTATTATTTTTAATAATATCCATGATCCTGTAATTAAACAGTCAGCTCAAATACAACAACATTCTACATTTAAACAAAATTACCAGAAAAGTTATTTTCATTGTGGTTATCGTAATCTGGTTTCAGTAGAAGAGGTGACCCATAGTAATATAACGGTTGTACCATTTGAGGATAATAAGCATGGGCACCAGACATTTTTTGGAAAGCTGGTGAAGATGGCGGATGAAAATACTCTATTGTTTGATACGTATTTTCCCGATAGATATAGAAAAATCAAGCATCATGCGTGGGATTTAATAGCGAGCACTGTGGTCTAGTTTATCGGTATTAAATCTTAATCTGCAACAATCTAAACAAAAAATGATACAAAGAATAATGGGCGCTATGTTTGGAATAATAATTGGGATGATTATCATATCTATAATACCTAGTAATGATATGTTATTTAACATATATTTTATAATAATTTTAGTTACTCTTAAGGGAATAGAACAATATATTTTAGCATTTACAACAAGATGCGCTTTCATTGTTTTGTTTGCTAATCATCATGCGATTGAAATTGCACAAATACGCATTGCTAATATTATTATTGGGGGTTTAATTGGATTATTTGTTTCATATTTTTTAAAACTTTACCTTGAAAAAATACATCGTCAACAAAAGTATCATTATCTTTAAAAAGAAAAGGCACATAGATATGAGTAAACAAGAGCAAATTTTACAATCTGCAACACAATTATTTTTAGAGCTAGGTTTTGGAGCGGTGAGTATGGACTTGATGGCCAAAAAGGCACAAGTATCAAAAGCAACTATATATGCCTATTTTACTAGCAAAAACGAGTTATTCTTAGCGAGTCTTAGTTATAATAGACAACAACAAAAGATAATTTATCCAAAATTACCTCAATCTCCATCAAAAAATAAAAATATCTGTTTGGGCACATTAAGGGGTTATTTGAATGTTAGTTTTGATTATTTTGTAAATGAAATTGAATGCAGTTTTACAAGATTATTAATTGCTGAATTGCCTCATTTTCCTGAGCTATTCACATTATTTTATAAAGATCATGAAACTCATATTACTTCTAATTTGGGTATATATCTTAAGCAATATTATGAAATGCACAATCCACAAAAAATACATCAGAGTTATTTAATTGCATGTCAGATAATTGATATATTACGTGGACAAACTTTATGGGTAAAACTCACTAAAAACCCAAAACGAGAACAATTTATCGCAAATAAAACCAAAACTATAGATGACATTATGCCAACTGTATCTTTGTTACTCGATATATAATGAGGCATCTTATTTACTGTTTCCTTGACAAATTTCTCGATTTCATAATTCTCATCTTTATTTAAGCTAATTAAATGATTTTTTAGGTGAGAAAGTGCGGAATGTTCGACAAAAGACCAATTCCATGAAAAATGGAATTATACAATCAAACCCACTGGATAAGTGATAGTTGATTGCTAAAAAACTTGGGTCTGTGTATGAAACCCCAAAGAGCATATTAGTCAAGAAACTGATTTCCTCCAACCCATATTATCCAAGATTCCAATAAGAAAATTGCACATAAGATCAATGTTGTGTGTTTTAGTAGCTTACTTTTGTAACACAATAATGTTATACCCATATAAAATGCAAATGTTGAAATATTAAATCTTCCGGATGAATAAAAAATTCCATATGCAGAACCACTAATGATAGCAGTTGTAGTATATAAAAAATTATATATAGATTCTAGATAATATTTTCGTTTAAATAATAAAAATGACACAAAGGAAGTTAGGAAAAACGAATAAACATCTCTGGAAAATCCTTGACTTATATTACTTAATAAATAATCCAAAGGATAATCTTGGGACAAAATCCATCCTGTACGTCCCCATGCTGCCTGTGCGGTGATGTACTGAGTAAAATCATTAAATTTAATCCAACAAAAAATAGAATAAATTAATATACCACTGCTAGCTATTAATAATTGTAATATCAAATGAATTGATATTGATCTTTTTTTAAAAAAACAATTCAATATAAACACAATAAACAATGCACCACCAATTGATTTTGTGGCAGTTGCAATTCCACATGCTATTGCCACAATATAATATTTTTCTATTTGCAATCCATAAAATACAATGATAGAACAAAATAATAAAGTAGGCTCAGCATACGCTGCACTAAAAAATACATTTATCGGTGAGATGGCTAAAATTAAAGTAGCAAATTTAATATTTTCTTCATTAAAATTTTTATATGATAAAT
>CANISK010000158.1 GCA_947470205.1 Neisseriaceae bacterium
ATTGAAAGTACCAATACAGGTGTATTCTAACTTACAAAATAATTGGTGGCAATTTAATTTGACGGGATAACAGATAATGAAATAATTTTAAAAAAGTGAAGATTTTTAATTTAAATAAATTCGAGGTTAGACATGCGAAATATAGGATAGATAAGTTTCATGCGGTACAAAAATATAAGTCTGATGATGAAGCCAATAAACAATTACAAAACTCAAAAAAGCCAAATGGACTATGGGTGGTGTTAAATCCTTTAAAATGTTATTATGTAATAGGTAAAGTTCCCAATAGAATTAAAGTTGATCTCGTCATTAGAGGTGAACAGAGGCAAATGATACCCTATCTTTCGCGAGACAATAGATTATCCAATGAAAAACTAAATGAGTTAGTAATTATTCCAGAAGATGGGGACATCAAAACAGAATACAAAAAACTTAAAATCATTCAAATCAGCACCGGGAAGAGATTAAACGCAAAGAACTAATCGCAAATCATCTTGTCCGAGGTTCAAAGATGATGGGTATGTTTATAATGTGAAGTTTTCGCCCAAATACACCTTTCTAACTTTATTATTATTAACTTTATCCAAAATTGTGGTGTTAACCAACATTACGCTCTCAATCAAATTCAAAAACAGGTGCGGATATGCAACTACAGTTACTTTTTTCGCCTGGGTAAATATATTCCCCATCAATTTCACATCCTTTATTAATATCATACACTTTACCATTAGCTTTTTTATGTGATTCTGGTTCTTTGGATTCATATGTATATACCCATTTGTTTTTAGTAATGCCAAGCTCGTCCTGTCTTGCATGGTTGATAACGCTTGTGGCATTATTTATCTGGTCTCTTGCTATTAATTTAACTCTATTTTCCGTTTTAATACCTATTTCAAGTAATCTTTTTTCTAGATACCTCACATCTCTACCTCTTAGTAATGCTTCAGTCACAGCAATCTGTATTTGTTCTTTCATCGTTTTATCTGTTATACCAGTAATTAAATTCACATTTTGTTTAATTTTATCCTGCTGTGCCATTAATACTTGTTGATTATGTTTGCTAAATGGTACTACTAACAATTGTGGTATTTCTTCAAATGATGATTTTAATTGTTTAGTCACAGATGTATCAACGTCATCAACGAATTTAATAGCGTATTTTTTAGATAATTTATTAAATATATCTTGCCATTTAAAATATTTTTTTTGCATTAATTTCCATAATTTATTCATTGTATTTTATTCTCTAGAATGTTAATGGTACACTTATAATGTGAAGTTCTCGCCCAAATAAACCTCTCGAACTTTAGTGTTATTGACCAATTCATCAGGGTTGCCACCGGCTAGTACACTTCCTTCACTAATTATATACCCACGATTGCATATGCGTAATGTTTCACGTACATTGTGATCGGTGATAATCACCCCAATACCTTTATCTTTTAGAAATGTAATTGCTTTTTGGATGTCGCTGACTGCTATTGGGTCTACACCGGCAAATGGTTCATCTAGTAATATAAACCGTGGGTAATTTGCAAGAGCTCTTGCAATCTCACACCGTCTTCGTTCTCCACCAGATAGCGCCATTGCGTTTATATCTTTCAGGTGAGTGATATTGAGTTCTTCAAGCAATCTTTCAACTTCTTTTTTTATAGTTTTTGTGGGTAACTTTTTAAGCTCTAAGATAGCCCTCACATTTTCTTCGACAGTCATTTGTCTAAAGATAGATGCCTCTTGTGGTAAATAGCCAAGCCCCAATAAAGCTCGTTTATGAATTGGTTCATTTTTGATATTTACACCATCTAGGTAAATATCACCACCATCGGTTGCAAGAAGCCCAGCTACCATATAAAAACTAGTAGTTTTACCAGCTCCATTTGGCCCCAGTAAACCAATGATCTCACGACTTGACACTTCAAAGGATACATCTTTGACCACAACTCTATTTTTAAATTGTTTGCGAAGATGCTTTACCACCAAAGTGCTAATTTGGTTTTGCGATGTTTGGCTTGTTGTGTTTTGGTTCATTTTGTATATCATTTAAAATAATTATAATTTTACCAGATTTATTTTTTTTATAAATGCCATTAGATGGAATTCCATTGGCATTATATACTTGAGTTTTGGTATTGTAGGTAATTGTCTCCCCGCTAATTTCATCATCATTTTTTTTGATCTTTGCACGATTAGATAAAATTGCAATATTGGTTTTGGTGTTGTATTCAAATTTGTTAGACTGCCCGTTTATTAAGTAACCATCGTCTTGTTTTTGTGAAAAGTCAATAGGGGAGCCGTATAGGGTGATTATTTTATCTCCATTGGCATCTTGTTTCACGGTTCCGTCTTTAGCGTGTACCACTATAGAACCACGGGTAATGGTGATGTCACCAGTAAGTGTTGTCATGAGAGTTTTTTGATTAGCAGCCCCATAATCTGCAGTAATGTGGACTGGTTTTGTATTGTCTGAGGATAATCCAAATACATCAGACACACACAATAACATAAAAAATATGTAGTATTTTATTAACTTTATTCGCATTATTTTATTTCTTTTTGAGGCAGGTAATCAATAATCACTTTTGAGTTTATAGTTAGTATTTCGGTGTTTTTATCATAATTAAAACCATGTCCTGATATCATCGATCTATTTTGGACAGCCTTTACATCTTCCTTGCTTGTGAATTTGTTAGTGGTAAAATCCAAATTAATATTTTTACCATAAATGGTGACTGGAGAATTTGTATTTTTAGTGTCATTATTTTTATTGTCATCGTTTGGAATTATTAGAATTGCATGGTCACCAAGAAAACCAGTGTGATTAGTATATTTAACCCATCCATTATCTGCGGTTAAGTTATATTTTATTTGATGTGGTAATGTTTCAGAGTAAACTATGGCTTTAATGTTACTCATATATATTAGTTCATCATGTGGATATTGCCATAATTTTTGACTGACAAGGTTATATAATATATTGCCATTTTTGGCGTATATTATACCTCTGGCACCCTGTCCAATGTATTCTGGTTTACCTTTCGGGAGTTCTATCTTTACCCAGTTAATTTGTGTGAGGTAATTGAATAATAAACACAGGAATACCATAAAAATTATGGTCATAAATTTAAATATCTTGGGGGAGTGTAGTCTACTCATATTTTATTATATATTCAAAGTTAATTCCAGATTTTAAAGACAAAGAGTACGGATTAGCTGTTGTGATATTGTTTGATATAGCCATCTAATTTACCCTGTGCATGCAAAATAAGCTCCACTACCTCACGAAATACACCACGTCCACCAAGTGTTTCTGTCACATGGTCCACACTTTTTAAGACCTCACTAACCGCGTTTTTAGGTGCAATGGTTAGTCCTACCATATGCATGGCAGATAAATCAATCAAATCATCTCCCACAAAAGCGATTTTATCATATGGGATATTTAACCTAGTTGCAACCTCAATGAGTTTTTCTTTTTTATTTAAAATACCGGTATGTATTTCATTGCATCTGAGTTTATTAAATCTATTTTCTGTGCACATAGAGTGCCTACCAGAGATAATAGCGGTGTGAATGCCGCATTCATTGGCTATGATAAAAGCAAATCCGTCATAGATGTTAAATTTGCCAAACATCTCATTACCGTCTTTATCGAAAAACAACTCACCCTGGGTTAGCACCCCATCTACATCACTGATTATCAATTCAATTTGTTTTGCTTTATTTAAGACTTCTTGTGTATGGTTTATCATAATAAACACACCTTCATATAATATTATACTAAATTCTCGTTGAGAGACAACATTATAACATTATTCAAATTTTATTTTGCACATGAATTGTGTTATATTTATAATATATGATAAAATACACATATTGTAATGATAAA
>CANISK010000159.1 GCA_947470205.1 Neisseriaceae bacterium
GGCGGGAATCCATTCAATGTAGATAGTCACCTTTTAAAATGAATGTTGGATGTTGTAAAACTGGATTCCCGACGACTTAGGGAATGACAACATTTATTGATTTCTTATGTCGAATTAGTATTTTATGAGGTTATGCAAGAGGTCTAATGTTGTTGTTAGATTTTTAATAGTCATGTTTATTTACCTCAATTACAATAATTTTTCAAGTATATAATGTGGTAATTTACGTAGATCCTTGTATGGTTCTCGCAGAGGGGGGGATGTCATTATACTAAAAACCATCGCACAACCCGATATAAACAGTTTTTATTCAATAGTAAAAAAAATTAGAAAAGCCGCTAAAGACGTAGATTTAACAACTGATGATCTCAATGATGCAATAAAGAAATCTAGAAAAAATGATTAAAATTGTCTTATGATTTTTGTTATAATTATGGTAGTTATATGTGACTACCATTTTTAATTTGAAAGACTAAAATAATATGAAATATTCTCTAACCCCGTTGAGTGTTCGTTTGCCTTTAGGGGCAGATAAAATACTTAATTCATTAGTCAAAAATTTACATATTTCCAAAGGAGAATTTATTAGAAGTGCCATTCTTGAAAAAATTGAAGACGCGTTAGATATTAAATTAATTAAAGATACAGCACGTAAAAATAAAAAATTATATTCGTTAGAAGAAGTAAAACGTGAGCTTGACATGGAAGATTAAATTTAGTGAAACAGCATTAAAGCAACTTAAAAAATTAGATCAACAAATAGCTAAAAAAATTATCAAGTGGCTAGATGAGCGTATTTCATCTAATGTAAATCCGAGATTATGGGGAAAACAATTATCAGGTGATATTTTAGGGGATATGTGGCGTTATAGAGTTGGAGATTACAGGGTATTATGTATCATTGAAAATGATATTGTGACGGTTGAGGTTGTCTTTATTGGTCATCGCAAAGAAATATATAAATAATTTTGCGACGAATAAAAATTATAAATACTTCGAGTATATGCGTTTGAAATATGGCAGTTAGAAATCATTATATAGCATAATTTGGGTATCAAAAATTTTAACAACGGGATAAGGGTAGTAGTTATATGAAAAATATATTATATGTTTTAATGTGTTTGTTGTTTATTAATGGGTATGCCTGTACGTCTTTTGGCGTAGTCACTAAATCTGGAACGATAATTGGTAAAAATAGAGATTATTATTATGATAAGCAAGTATTTGATTTGGTATATCCAAATAAACAATTTACGGAATGGTTTGGCAATTCTTTTAAGCATAACAATAAATTCTACGCAGTATTGTCTAACAATGATGTAAAAATGGGTGTAAATCAATATGGATTAACTGCAATAGAGGAAGATCCATTATATCCTGGATTGAATAGAAGGTATATTCAGCCAATGAACGGATATTCTGAGGGCATGGTCTTATATGGTATTTTGCAAAATTTTGCTACTGTTGACGAAATTATTCCATACATAAAAAATATATTTAGTAGTGCTGCTCCAAATTTTTATCAAATTGCAGATAAGAAAAAAATACTTGTAGTTGAAGTAGGTTTTGCTGAATCAGATTTAAATACCACTAGACCATATGTATACGATATTATAAATTCAGAAGATGGTATATTTGTTCATACAAATACATATACCTCCACTAAGTTCTTACCATTGAATAAATTGAAAGGCAATAGTGATATTGAAAAAGGTTCAAATTATAGGTTAAATAATATGACACAGTTGTTAAAACATACAAAATATAATGAAGTGAGTCTATTTGATCTGTTTATGAATACCAAATCTAGTCTTTCAAAAGTTGGAGATAAAAATTGGTGTCAAAATACAAGTATTTTTAGATCTTACATACATGAAACAAATCATATCAAGGTTGGCGACTTTGAAAATGATAAGCTGTTTGGTACTGTTAGTAATTTATTAATCACAAATTTTAAAGACAACACTCGGGTAAACTTAAGAGTGTTGGATTCGTTAGATACATTGGAAAACGGCGATCAAAAGATTGTTTATGAAGAGTTAAATGTTGCATTAAATACTTTATTTACAAAAAAAAGCATGAAATTTACTCGGAAATTTTTTGTGAGAAAAGCTCCACAAAATAATATTTGCATATAAAGTTATTTGTAGTCAGGCTAAAAAGCTTTTTTAAAACTAAAAAATATAAAAATATCATTTGTAAATCATTGTATGGCATAATTTGGGTATCAAAATTTTCATAACAGGATAACAAAATGACAAGCAATGAACAACGTGCCCAACTGCAACGCCAAATCTGGCAAATTGCCAACGATGTGCGTGGTGCGGTAGACGGGTGGGATTTTAAACAATATGTATTAGGAGCTTTATTTTATCGCTTTATTAGTGAGAATTTTGCACTCCACATTGAAGGTGGGGATGCAAATACACACTACACTAGTTTTAATGATAAAAAAATCTTAGATGAGACAAAAGAAGAAGCAATAAAAACTAAAGGTTATTTTATCTATCCTAGCCAACTATTCATAAACGTGGTAGCATGCGCTAACACCAACCCAAATTTAAATACCGATTTAGCTAACATATTTAGTGCAATTGAAAGCTCCGCACATGGATATCCATCGGAAAACGCTATCAAAGGATTATTTGCAGATTTCGACACCACAAGTAACCGACTGGGTAACACGGTGGCAGATAAAAATACTCGCCTAAATGCTGTTTTAAAAGGAGTGGCGGGGATTAATTTTGGTAGCTTTGAGAATAACCAAATTGATTTATTTGGCGATGCCTATGAGTTTTTAATTTCTAATTATGCGGCAAATGCCGGTAAATCTGGCGGTGAATTTTTCACGCCACAATCCGTATCCAAATTAATTGCAAAAATTGCAACTCATGGACAAACTAAAGTAAATAAAATCTATGACCCAGCTGCAGGATCGGGCTCCTTATTACTTCAAGTTAAAAAGCAATTTGATTCCCACATAATTCAAGATGGATTTTTCGGGCAAGAAATAAACCATACTACGTATAACCTTGCACGCATGAATATGTTTTTACATAATATCAATTATGATAAATTTAACATTAGACTGGGTAACACTCTTTTAAAACCAGAATTTATACATGAAAAGCCATTCGATGCAATAGTCTCCAATCCGCCATATTCAGTAAGCTGGATAGGGAAAGATGACCCAACTCTAATCAACGATGAACGTTTTGCTCCAAGTGGAGTGTTAGCCCCCAAATCCAAAGCAGATTTTGCGTTTGTGTTGCATTGTTTAAATTACCTCTCAAGCAAGGGTAGAGCTGCCATTGTATGCTTTCCGGGGATTTTTTATCGCGGTGGTGCAGAACAAAAAATCCGCAAATATCTAATTGATAACAACTACATTGAAACCATTATCTCCTTAGCACCAAATTTATTTTTTGGCACTTCAATTGCGGTAAATATTTTAGTTTTATCTAAACACAAGGCAAACACCCAAACTCAGTTCATTGATGCGAGTAGATTATTTAAAAAAGAAACCAATAATAATATCCTCACACCAGAACACATCGAAAACATCATCACCATATTTGATAAAAAAGAAGACATCACCCATATTGCCAAATCAGTGGACATGGATATGATTATCAACAATGAATATAATTTATCTGTAAGCTCATATATAGAGGCAAAAGACACCAGAGAAGTTATTGATATTAATAAGCTAAATGCCGAATTAAAAACAACTGTAACCAAGATTGATAAACTACGTGCGGATATTGATGATATTGTTGCACAGATTGAGACACATCAATGAAACTGGAAAACAAGACAAACATTATTTTTTATACCACAGAAGACGGTTTAACAAAGATTGAATTAAAGTTAGA
>CANISK010000160.1 GCA_947470205.1 Neisseriaceae bacterium
ATTTATTGATTTCTTATGTCGAATTAGCATTTTATGAGGTTATGCAAGAGGTCTATTATGTAATATTGCATGGAGAATGGAATTCTACAATTAAACCCAATGGTACTTCAATATAATAGTAGCAATTATTTTTTATAGCCCACTTACCTGTTTAAGCCTCTGCATATCTATTGTAGATATTATTTTTGTGCCATCAGATAGAACTTTTTTATTTAAAAATGTATTTTGAGGTGATTGATATTGATGTTTTGATGGTGGAAACGTAAGTCCAGTATTAATGCCCATAATAATAAAAGTTTCAGAAAGTATGTCATATTGAAATATTGTAACACACTTAAGGCACAAAATGTAAATAAAATATCTAAGGTTATGTTATGACATTTGATAATATTATATTTAGTATAAAACGCTTTTTTTAGAATGCATGTTGTGATTTTTAGTATTTAACTAAACATCCACCCCAAGTAAAACCAGCGCCAAATCCCTCCAAGAGCAATAAATCCCCTGTCTTTACTTTACCGACTTTGACAGCGTAATCAAGCGCCAATGGAATAGATGCAGCAGATGTGTTGCCATGTTTATCTAACGTCACAATAACTTTATCCATTGGGAGATTCAGGTGATTGGCTGTTGCTTCAATTATTCTGATATTTGCTTGATGTGGAATAAGCCAAGTGATTTGTTCTTTTGTGTATGAGGATTTGGTGAGTAAACTATTTGCAACATCTGAAAGACTCTTAACTGCAGTTTTAAATACTGCGCGTCCTTCCATATGGATATATGGATCCCCAACAATTTCACCATTTTTTATCTTCGCTTTGGCATGGAGAAATTCCACCCCAGAGCCATCAGCATGCATTTCGGTGATGATTATTCCTGGTGCGTTGTCTCGTTTTAAAATTACAGCTCCTGCGCCATCACCAAATAACACGCAAGTGTCTCGATCTTTGTAATTTACATAATGAGATACAGCATCTGCACCAACTATTAAAATGGTGTCTGCGATGTTTGATTTGATATAAGCATTTGCCATTTCCAGTGCATATAAAAACCCACTGCATGCGGCATTGATATCAAATGCTGGGATATTTTTAATACCAAGTCTGTTTTGCAATAAACAAGCATTTGATGGAAAAATCATATCCGCACTCACCGTGGCTACTATGATAACATCAATTTCGCTGGTGCTAATATTAGCGTTTTTAATGGCATCTATAGCGGCATTATACGCCATATCACAGGAGGATTCGTTATCCGCTAAAATTCTTCGCTCTTTAATGCCAGTTCTAGTTATGATCCATTCTTCTGAGGTATCCACCATTTTCTCCAAATCATGATTGGATAAAATTTTACTTGGTAAGTAACTCCCAGTTGAAATAATTTTTGCGTATGTCATATTTTGGTCTTTTTTTTGATAAAATTTCATAATACAAAACTAAATTATAGCACATAGATTCCCGACGTCATATGGAATGACAAAGAGATGTAATGTTTTAAAGTTGACTTAGGTCTTGGAACTCCATAAGTGCAGCCCTGGTGTCGTCTTTTTCAAAAATTTGTTTGTGGGTTTTAAGGTAATCCACCAGTAAAGACTGGAACCCAGAATGAACTTCATGGTATGCCTGTTCTAAGGCATAATAAAAACCAAGGGTATCAGCAGAGCCATGGCTTTTAATTACCAATCCATTTAACCCAAGCAGAACTGCACCATTATATTTTCTGGTATCTAGTTTGGTTTTTATTTGTTTTATTACAGGGTATGATAATAACCCAATTGATTTATTTATTATATTTTTTGTAAAGGCTTCTTTTATGAAATGTGCCATCATTTTTGCAACACCTTCCATGGTCTTAAGAGCTACATTTCCAGTAAAACCATCACATACAACCACATCTACAGTTCCTTTATTAATGTCATCCCCTTCCACATTACCATAAAAATTTAATCCACTGATTTTAAATAATTCGGCGGCTTCTTTGATGTGTTTATGGCCTTTCATATCCTCACTACCAATATTTAATAATCCAATACTGGGGTTTGGTTTTTTGGCGATACCGTGCATTAACTGTGCACCCATAACTCCAAATTGGAAGAGGTTTTCAGGGGAGCATTCTAAATTTGCCCCAAGGTCTAACATACACACGTCCCCTTTTATACTGGGGATTAGTTTTGCGATTGCTGGACGGTCTATACTGTCTAAAGTGCGTAATACATAACGTGCAGTTGCCATAAGAGCCCCTGTATTACCAGCAGACACAACCGCTTCTGCTTCTTTATTTTTTACTTGATTAATCGCCACGCGCATGGATGAGTCTTTTTTATTACGCATCGCACTTTGAGGTGTTTCATCCATTTCTACGATTTGTGTGGTGTGTACAATGGATATTTTGTCTTGGAATGTGGTTAAATTATTAGCAAGTTTGTTTTTAATGACAGTTTCATCACCAACCATTAATAATTTAACATCAAACTTTGATTGTAAAAACTTTATACACGCAGGTATTGTAATATCAACACCATGATCACCACCCATTACATCAACAGATATTATTACAGTCATATGACCTCATTTTGTGATTTGGTTTTGAACTAGTCCTGATTTTTTTTGATTACTTGCTTTCCTCTGTAACGACCATTTGGGCTAATATGATGACGAAGTGCTATTTCACCAGTTTCTGTTTCTGTGATAGCGGGTGCAGTTAAAAAGTCATGTGCACGACGCATATTGCGTTTAGATGGGGATTTTTTATTTTGTTGAACGGCCATTTTGTATACCTTAAAAAAATAAGTTTAATAAATAAGATGATTATTTTAACATAAATTTATATTTTGTATAAAATTTATTTAAAATGGGCGGAAGTAAATAAATTTTCTTCATTATCGGTTATATTATGTCATGTAATATCATATGTAGAACATACAAAAAACATTACAAAATAATTTTCTTATGATACTTTTTTTAACATGAACAACGCTACTCTCACTGACAACAAACCCACAGACCCTCAAACACTGGGTAAAAATACAATAAATAGCGAACCAGACAGTCAACGCAACCTCTTCCCTCAAAATATATCAGAACAAAAAGAATTAAAAATACAATTATTAAAATCACAATTAGACTCACAATTAAAAGAAAATATTAATAGAATATTGGAGCATAACTCTGATAATAAATTTGATAACGAATTAATAATATTAATTCGTTATCACTTAGATGATAAATTAACAGATAAACAACATAAAATACTCCATACTAATCATAAAAAAAATTATCAAATTGTACAAATTGGAAAGTCTATCGTAAAGAGCTCTGGGGTTGATTTTAATATTAATGCATACCGAGAATATGTAAACTTTACAAAAAACTATACTGATTTTCTTTTTATGAATAATGCGTATGAACAAATAATGACATTCGAAGAAAATCAAATAAGCAACATTAAACCAGATGACCCATATAACACAATTAGCTAATCTGAAAGATTTGGTATTAATGATAATAAAGTGGATCCATACAAACAACTTAAAAAGAACTTATTAGGCAATCAAGATAAATATTTCCAGTTAGCACTCTTGAAGATGAATCCAGAAGATATAAACAAAGTCTGCGATACTCTAACAAAATATTTAAATTCAAATCAAAATGTACTAAATTTCAATGGATTATCTAAGGTTCCAGCTAAGATACGTAACGCAATGATAAGTCCAGATAATAGACTTCTTGCATAACCTCATAAAATGCTAATTCGACATAAGAAATCAATAAATGTTGTCATTCCCTAAGTCGTCGGGAATCCAGTTTTACAACACCCAACATTCATTTTAAAAGGTGACTATCTACATTGAATGGATTCCCGC
>CANISK010000161.1 GCA_947470205.1 Neisseriaceae bacterium
CCGCGTAGGCGGGAATCTATTCAATGTAGATAGTCACCTTTTAAAATGAATGTTGGATGTTGTAAAAGTGGATTCCCGACGACTTAGGGAATGACAACATTTATTGATTTCTTATGTCGAATTAGTATTTTATGAGGTTATGCAAGAGGTCTATTGCTAAATTAAACCTTATCTGGATTCCAGCCGCAGTTTACCCTCGATCACGATCGGGGGCGTGAATGACACAAGAATGGTACTTTTGAAGACATTATAATAAAAATGTCAGATATATTGGACGATGGTATTTGAGTTATCTTATAAGCCACTCAAGATGATTTTGGTGTCTGTTTTACAAAACGCATCATTGTTACGAAAAATAGTGGGATAAATAAGGTTGCTAAAAATGTAGAACCCAACATACCGCCTACGATCCCAGTTCCTACTGAGTGTTGGGAGTTTGCCCCAGCTCCATTTGCAAGAACAAGTGGCATGGTACCAAGCACAAAAGCGAGGGACGTCATAATAATCGGGCGAAAACGAAGGCGGGCGCCCTCAACTGCCGCTTGTCTTGCATTCATTCCATGGTGTCTATACCCCTCTAATGCAAATTCTACAATTAAAATTGCATTTTTAGCCGCTAGACCAATAAGTGTAATGAGGCTCACTTGAAAGAAAATATCATTAGGTCTACCATATGCAAGTAACATAAGGGCTGCTCCAAATAAAGCAAACGGAATTGACATTACTACAGATAACGGTAAACCCCAAAGCTCATACAATGCGGCTAAAATTAAGAATACCATAACAATACCAAACCCAAAAGATAAGGACGCACTAGAGCCGGCACTTGCCTGTTGATATGCCGGGCCATACCATTTGATAGCGTAAGTATTGCCAAGCGTCTGAGGTACTATGTCCTCAATGATACTCATCATATCACCATCTGTATAGCCTTGGTTTGGATTAACTATAATTTGACTTGCGAGGTAATCATTAAAACGGGTAACAATTTCAGGGCCATCCACAAATGAAACTTTTGCAAGGCTTCCAACTGGTATTAATTGCCCTACATTTGCCCCGCTGGTTGATTTCACATATACTGTTTTTAGTAAATCTGGGGTATTTCTAAATTTATAATTTGATTGTAAAATCACCCACCATAAATCATTCCACTTCTGAAAGTAATTTACATAATATGTACCAAATGTGGCCTGCAGTGAAGAGAATACGTCTGTCAGCTGGACACCATATAAAAGAGCTTTTTCGCGGTTTAGATCTATATATAACTCCGGTACAGATAAATCATAAAACTGCATAGCACTGTTTACTCTTGGGTCTTTTTTAAGTGCAGTTATTATTTTTAACGAATCTTCATAAATTTGTTTAATAGTTACATCTGCAGTGGATTGTAAATAAAAAGTTACCCCACCGCTTTGACTAAGTCCACGTATTTGTGGGGAATTAAATCCAAATATACGCGCAGTTTTATCCAAATATCCAA
The DNA here is from genome assembly GCA_947470205.1 of Neisseriaceae bacterium. Lineage (GTDB taxonomy): Bacteria > Pseudomonadota > Gammaproteobacteria > Burkholderiales > UBA11063 > Aquella. The sequence goes on from CANISK010000161.1 coordinate 1,481, forward strand.
ATTTATTAGTAACAGACAATAAGGCATCAAGTTGCTGATATTTATGTTCGCGTTCATCCCATGGTTTTAGGGTAGTTACCACAAAAGCGGCATTGGTTTTATTGGTTGCATTATCCAGGATATCAATACCCACCAAAGCTAACGCCTGATAAACTGGTGGCATAGTATAAACAAATTGAGATAAATTTATTGCAGAGGCGGTAGTTCTATCTAAAGATGCGCCTCCTGGTAAATTTACCACTGAAAAATAATTTCCCTGGTCTTCCATTGGCATAAGAGATGTTGGGATTATCCTAAATAATCCAATGGTTATTATTACAACTACAATAAATATGCCGTATGCAAGCTTAGCCCTATCTAGCAAAAAGTTTACCGCCAATAAATATAACATTTTCAATTTTTCAAACCATGTGTCAAAAATTTGAAAAAACTTAGCTTTTTGTTTTTGATTGTGATTGGTATTTTTTAAAAATAATGCACATAGTGTGGGGGTGAGTGTGAGTGCTACAATTCCAGATAAAAATACTGAGATTGAAATGGTTACTGCAAATTGTTTATACAACATACCGGCAAAACCACCTAAAAATGCAACCGGTAAAAATACTGAATTTAAAACTAGTACAATAGCAATTACTGGAGATGCAACCTCTTCCATGGCTTTAATTGAGGCATCCACAGAATTTAACCCATCCTCCGCCATTATGCGTTCCACGTTTTCAAGTACCACTATGGCATCATCAACCACAATACCAATAGCAAGAACTACCCCAAACAATGTAAGCGTATTGATTGAAAAACCAAGTGCATATATACCTGCAAATGTCCCAATTATTGATACTGGGATTGCAATCATGGGAATAATCGTACCGCGTAAATTTTGAATAAATAAAAATACTACGATAAACACCAATATAAAAGCATCTCGTAGGGTTTCTAACACTTGCTTGATAGATGCTATCACAAAAACTGAAGCATCAAAATGATAATAATAATGTATACCAGCCGGAAAATGTTTGGCGAGTTCCTTCATGGTTGTATCTATTGCATTCTTCGTGGCAAGTTGATTTGCCCCTGGTGCTAAATATAACAATAACGCCACGCTATCTTTTTTGGTAAATTTACCATCTTTGTCTTTGTCTATCGCAAGAGCTGTGGTTGCATAAGATTGACCCTCTAATGTTACCTTGCCGACATCTTTTACCCGAATAATTTGATTTTGATTATTTGCTTGGTTTGCTTTGATGATTATATTTTCAAATTGTTTGGTATCTGTCATGTAGCCTTGGGTGTTTATCATAAATTGAAATTGGGATGTTCCGTCAGTAGGTGACATGCCCATAAGGCCAATTGAAAAAGGTCTATTTTGATCTTTGATTGCATTTGATACATCCATTGCAGATAAACCATAATAAGATAATTTTTTTGGGTCTAACCACACCCTCATTGCAAAGTTATTATTTCCCGCTAAGTTTACAAGCCCAACTCCGTTTACTTGACTTAATACTGGATATACATATCTGTATGCATAGTTACTAAGGAATATTTTATCTGGATATCCGTTATCTGCATACATATTAACTAATAAAAATAAATCTGGAGAAGATTTTCTAACAATCACCCCCTGTTGTTGCACTTGAGATGGCATTTGAGGCATTGCTGAGTTTATTCTATTCAGTAAATCACTCAATGCACCATTTAAATCTGTACCAATATTAAAATACACGGTAATGGTTACTGAATTACTAGCATTTGCACTTGCAGATATCATGTATATCATATTTGCGATACCTGAAATTTGGTCTTCAAGGGGGGCTGCTACTGAATTTGCCAATGTTTCTGAATTTGCACCTGGGAATGTGGCGGTGACTTTAATGCTAGGTGGTGTGATATCTGGGTACTGAGATACGGGGGATGCCCATATTGCAACCAAACCTGCAAGAACTATGATTATTGATATCACTATTGATAACACTGGTCGCAAAATAAAAAATCTACAAAACATATATCTCACCTATATTAGATAATTTTAATGTAATTATATCATGAGAATGAATAATATTATAGAAAATTGTTAATTTTTGTCGATTGTGAGGCTATGTCTACAGATTAAATGTCTTTAGCATGCAAATTAATAAGTATTTTTGTGGGCAATGGGGATATATTTGTATTCATAATTAATCTCTTGAAAAAGATTATTGTAAAACAAAACTATATCAAGGAGCGTTAGAGGTGCACACATATAATGCCAATTAAGAGCTAAAATAAATTCAATCAAAGCAATATGTTAATTGTCATTCCCGCGCAGGCGGGAATCCAGTATAATAATAAAACC
>CANISK010000162.1 GCA_947470205.1 Neisseriaceae bacterium
ATCTTTATCCGCACTGAGATATATATATAAAAATTCTAAAATTAGAGATATAAAAACCAATGAGTCGGAGGCGATAGTTTCTTTTTTTAATTTTATTGAGAATATGTTATTTCATACTGATACCCATGAAAGAAATTTTATTGCTCAAATACCTCTAAATAAAATTATGAGCATAGATAAGTATATAATAGAAAATGATAAATTAAAAGACTTTGAAGATTTTATAAATGATGCTTTAGGATGTAAATATAATTTTGAAGTATTGGGGTCTAATCCATTAGATCCAATAATAGGAATTAAATATAAGGATGCTACAATACCCTACCAATATCTTGCCTCTAGCGGAATGAAAAGTTTACAGTTGTTTTATTATTGGTATTTAATTAAAAAAGATACAGGGCTATTGGTGATAGATGAATTTGATGCGTTCTATCACCACGAATTATCAGTTAACATAATTAAAAGATTAATAGATATGAATTATCAGTGTATTCTTACGACGCACAATACTTCAGTTATGGATAATGAAATTATGCGTCCAGATAATTATTTTATAATTCAAAATAACAACATAAAATCGCTTCCAGAGTTAACTGATACAGAGCTTAGAAAGGCTCACAATATAGAAAAAATGTATCGTGGTGGTTATTTTAAATGAATAAAATTCATACATTAATACTAGTCGAAGGTAAAGGTGAGCACACAGTAGTAAAATCATTGATAAATAAATTTATAGAAAATCAGGATTGTTTTGTACTTGGATTTAATATTTATAAATTATATAAAATATTTGAACAAGCATCCGAAGGGGAAGAATTTGATACTGTTTCATTGTTAAAAGAAATAAATGAAAAACATAAACATAGTAACAATAAGTCAAATGCAACCATAATATCTCAGCTTAATAAAAATGAAATAGTAAAAATTTATCTGATTCTTGATTTAGATATGCATGCTGATATTGGCAAAAAAGTTACCCATTCTGAAAAATTTAATCAAGTAGATGAAATGTTAAAGGTTTTTTCTCAGGTGGATGATAAAGGGTTATTGTTGGTAAATTATCCATGCTTTGAATCATACACTCATATTGAAGAAGATATTGTAACTTTTTACAATTCTAAGTTTAATCCAAGTCGTCGTGATTACAAGAAATATCGTCATGATGACATGCAGTTTAAAAAGTTACAGCATGATAAACATGGCTATCTGGATCATAATAAATTGAAGAGTCCAGAGCTAATGCCATATGTTTTTGATTTCCATCTAAAGAAATTAAAATATATTTGTAATCTTGATGATATAGATAAAATTACTCAGCAAATCCTCCTAAAAACACAAGATAATTTATATACAAAAGAAGATTTAATTTTCATCATCTCTAGTATACCAATGCTATTTATTGATTACTATGGAGTGGGTAACTTTATGGAAAGGTTGTATTATGAATGATGAAAACAAAGAGCTTGAGGAGAACTACAAAAAAATGGGACAAGACAAGCAACAAATGACAGATGCAATTTCAATGGCAAATACATGCATTGGGGATGTTGGCAATGAATCGTTAAAGATAAACCATCATCATTACGAGGGGCAAAGACCCGTATAAACCCCATAAACAGATGAGATTGCCACATAAAAAATTTGCAATTTTTTATTCGCAATGACGATGGGGAATTTATTGCATGGTGGTGTATAACGCTGTATACACCCCATTTTTTGCCAAAAGCTCTCCGTGAACACCAGTTTCAATAATATGACCACGCTCCATCACCACTATTTTATCTGCATGGATGATTGTGGATAGTCTATGAGCGATGACAATTGTAGTGCGGTGTTTCATTAGTCTATCTAGAGCTTCTTGTACTAGTTTTTCTAGTTTATTATCTAGGGCGGAAGTTGCCTCATCTAAGATTAAAATTGGAGCATTTTTTAAAATCGCCCTTGCAATTGCAAGGCGTTGTTTTTGTCCACCAGATAACCGCATACCATTTTCGCCAATTTTAGTATTCATCTGTTCTGGTAACTGCATGATAAACTCTTCTGCATTAGATAACTTAATAGCGTTCATTACTTCTTTTTCTGTGTAGATTTTGTCATGAGCACCATAGGCTATATTGTTATATATAGTATCGTTAAATAACACAACCTCTTGGCTCACTAAAGCGATTTGACCTCGTAAAGACTGGAGAGTGAAGTCTTTGAGGTCTATGTCGTCTATTGTAATAGAACCACTTTCGCATAAGTAAAACCTCGGGATAAGATTTGCTAGCGTAGTTTTACCACTACCACTACTGCCAACTAAAGCAATAGTCTGACCTTTTTTAATTTCCAAGTTTATATTTTCTAGTACATTTTTAGTGACAAGTGGGTATTTAAAAGTTACGTTATTAAATTTGATATGATGATTTATGTTTTTAAGCACAGTTTTGCCACCATCATATTCTTCGATGCTCTCTAAGAAGTTAAATACTGAGTCTGCGGCTGATAACCCTCGTTGTAATGACTGTGTCACATTAGTTATTCGTTTCATTGGTGCAAAAATTAGGGTAATTGCGGTTATGAAGGATACAAAATCCCCTGCTGTGAAGTGGTTTGATTTGGATTTTGATGCTGCGAAATATAATATCATGGCTAACGCACATGCCACTAAAAATTGGCTAAGCCCAGAGTTTAATGATGAGGTTGAGGTTTGTTTTACATTATTTTTTTTGATGAGTTCTACGCTTTTGCTAAATCTATCGTGTTCGTAATTATACCCATCAAATAATTTTACCACCTTTTGTCCACTTACGGACTCTGTGATAATTTGGGTCATTTCACCATATTCATGTTGGTTGTGTGCCGTGAGGCGACGTAGTCTATGAGCCAAAATCCGCACCAATATCAACACAAAAGGCAACGTTACAAAACAAAATAACGTCAGTTGCCAATCTGTATAAAATAACAGCCCAAGTAAACTCAAAATGGTGACGCCGTCTCTGATGGTAACTGTAATGATATTAAAACCCGCCTCAGTGATCTGGGTAACATCAAATATTATACGAGAGATTATACGTCCTGAGTTATTGTCATCGTAGTATTGGACTGGAAGCTTCAACATTCTATCAAACATTGTGACACGAAGTTTTTCGACAATAGTACCAGATAACCAACTTGAATTGGTTTCATTGATGTATGATGCCAAAGCTCGTATTAAAAAAATGATCATAATGAGTATTGGCGTAAAGATGATGGCTTTTCTATCTTGATTAATAAATCCGTTATCAATCAAAGGCTTCATGATTCTAGCAAAAGCAGGCTCCGTGGCGGCTGCGATTATCATCGCTACAATTGATATGAGGAACCGCTTATAATAACACGCCATATATCCCCAGAGTTTTTTGTATAAATTCACCGAGCTTGAGAGTTTATTTGTCATATGTCGTATTTGCCTTTTTAAGATTTTAAGATTATTTTATCATTATCTACAAAACCAGTTAGATTAATTATAAAAATAATATAATGTTTATTGCATCTTGTTGATGTCCTGGATATTTATATCCCATTAATGTCAATACTCACATCTCTTCCACCAGATAATCATCAATGTTTTTTATCTCATCGCTAAAGTTTATCCCGATTAGGTACACTGGTTTATTTTGGTTGATAAATCTATCGTAATAACGTTTTTCGTGTATCTGATCTATAGCGATTTGTGCAGTTTGGTTTAGTTTGAATTCGAGGATGTATACTGCATTTGGGA
>CANISK010000163.1 GCA_947470205.1 Neisseriaceae bacterium
AGGCGGGAATCCATTCAATGTAGATAGTCACCTTTTAAAATGAATGTTGGGTGTTGTAAAACTGGATTCCCGACGACTTAGGGAATGACAACATTTATTGATTTCTTATGTCGAATTAGCATTTTATGAGGTTATGCAAGAAGTCTATTGTGATGTTCACATAAAGCCTTAGCATTAGAACAATAAGGTTTAGTAAAAAATACATTACAGTTTAATTCTTTTGCAATCATTTCATGTCGTGCAAACTCAACCCCATTATCAACGGTTAGCGTTTTAATAGGTACTTGTTTACTTTTCAATCGTTCAATGATTGCTTTTGCCACAGTTGTGGCATCCATCTTAGTTACAGGAATGATAAATTCTTGTAATGTTTTCTTTTCAGTTAGTACGATTGCACAAGCATTGTGATTTTTACTAACTATAGTATCACCCTCAAAGTGACCGTATTCTTTTTTGAGACTTGCTATTTCAGGTCTATGCTCTATACCAACTCTATTTAAAATCTTTACTTTACTTTACTTGCGTCATGTTTCTTCTTGCGTGGTATTCCTTTGTTACGTAAATACATAAACAATGAACCACCTAGAGCTTCTTTATTGTATTTTATAAATTCATAAATCAAATAACGACTAATCTTTAACCCTAGCTCTTCTTTTAATCCGTGACTAATGACGGAAGGCGAGAGCTCAGTTTTTTAAGATGTTTTACGATACACTCTATTGCCTCATTGCTTAGTTTCTTGAATTTTCTGTCTTGTTTGGGGTATTCTCTTCGTAGTAAGTATATATTTTGCGCTCTACTACTTAAGTATTTCCCATCTACTGTATTACGCTGTATTTCTCGTGATATCGTGCTTCTACTTTTGCCTAAAAATCTTGATATGTCTGCTTGAGAATTGTTTTTCTCTAACATCATCTCAATTACAAAACGTTCTTGTTCATTGAGTTGTGTATATTGCTTTTCCATAATAAAATCCTTTTTTAAAGGTGTGTATTTTATTATAGCTCAAGTCTCTTATTTTATTCAAGAAAAGCTAGTTTATACCAAGTGAATATTTACTTCCGTTATAGTTGTGTCCCCACAGAGCGACTCTATGTTATATATTACTTTTGGCACAAATCCTAGCGGGGTTTGGGGCAGCAATGCGCCCCAACTATAACCCATTTTATCATATTGTTTTAATTTTTTATAGTGACAAATTTGTGTCATGGATTAAAATTTTTTGTTGCATGCAAGGCTCAGCGGATGCCTTATGGCATAAACTATTTATTTACCCTGACTTTTGTGGTGGATGCATAACTTCTTTAGAAAGAGCCACATACTCATCTACCGTCAAGTTTTCCGCTCTTTTTTTAACATCAATTCCTAGGCGCTCAAATACTTCACCGCCTACTACACCCTTAAGGCTATTGTGAATAGTCTTTCTTCTCATGTTAAACCCAGCGGTAACAACTTTATTTAATAAACTAACATTAATATTTTGCCACATATGATTTGGCTTAGGGGCTAGTTTCACCATTGCGGATGTCACTTGAGGTGATGGATCAAAAGCATGTCTATCCACCTCACACATTTTATGGCAGTAAAATTTATATTGCATCATGATTGAAAGACGCCCATATTCTTTAGTATGAGGCACAGCGCATAGCCTATCAACCACCTCTTTTTGTAACATAAAATGTAAATCAATTATATTTGAATAATCACTTAAATGAAACAACAATGGGGTAGAGATATTGTAGGGTAGATTTCCAATTACACGGATACCGTTACCATCAAAATTAAAATTAAATTTTAACGCGTCTCCTTCATGTATGATCAGTTTATTCGTATCAAAATTACCATGTAAATATTTAATAATATCACGATCAAGTTCCACCACATGAAGTGTGTCAACATATTTTATAAGTTGATGGGTGAGGGCACCGAAACCAGGGCCAATTTCTACCATAAAGTCAGCATTCTTGGGGTTAATAATTTGGATAATTTGATGAATAACCATATCATCAACTAGAAAATTTTGCCCGAAGCGTTTTTTAGCTTTTTGTCCTATGGAATTCATTTTATAATTATTTGGATTTTTGGTTGAATTGTTGCGCATAAAGTCTATTTTTTAAGGTTTTTATTATTAGCCAAATATAAGTACACCATACTCACAATACTAAATAAAATCAACATAGATAAAGCGCCAAATACTTTAAACCTCACCCACGTGTATTCAGAATAATTAAATGCCACAAAGAGATTAACCACCCCAAGAGCAATAAAAAACAAGCTCCATGCTATATTTAGTTTATTCCATTGGGAGTCTTGGAGGTGTATTTCCTTGCCTAATGCACTTTTAATAAAATTTTTATTTAATAATTGACCAACTATCATAGCAATGGCAAGTATCCAATATAATGCAGTTGGTTTTAACATAATAAATGTTTTATTGTGTAAAAAGATGGTAAGTCCGCCAAATATGGTCATTAATATAGCACTTATCCATAAATTACGGGTGATTTTTTTGTATTTGTATTGACAAAATAATACCTGAACCCAACACACCGCAATACACACCGCAGTGGTTAGGAAAATATTCTTTGAGAAATAGTATACAGCGAAAAAGATAATTAGTGGTATTGATTCAAAAAATAAATTATTTTGCATATATTATGAGTTCATCAAATCTTCATAAACCACTTCAATATCTTTGACAACCGCTTTTTTTAGAATGGTAGCTATTACTTTATTCTCCATAGCAATTGCATTCGCATTTTGCACACGGTCTTTGTCTTCATAATACCATTTAATATAGTCTTCTGCGTCATCATACATTTGAGCCATGTCTTCAATAGCGGCTCTCGTCTCTTCATCGCTAACTTTGATATCGTGATCTTTAATGATTTGTCTTATCAATAACTTCAACATTGCAAATCTTTTAGCATCAGCCTCAAACATTTCATGGGTGAGTTGTATTTTATCTTTAGGATAACCATAATTTATCATTTTTTCTTTGGCGGCATTCATCATAGTGTGTATTTCATCATGAACTAGTGCTTGCGGTATTTCAAATTGATTATGTTTAAGCAATGCATTCAAAACAGCTTCACGAGTTTTGTGATGTATATTTTGTTTAATGGTATGAGATAAATTTTTATTTATTTCTTTGTGTAATGTCTCAATGGTACCGTCTGCAATGCCAAATTCTTTAATAATTTCTGGATTTAGGTCTGGGATCTCAGCCTCTTCAATTTTCTTTAAGGTAATTTCAAATTGCGCAGTTTTACCTTTTAGGTCTTCAGCATGGTATGTGTAGGGAAATCTAACTTCTATAACTTTGGTTTCATTTATCACCAAACCCACCACTCCAGCCTCAAAATCTGGCAACATTTGTTTTTCACCAAGAGTGAAAGTGTAATCTGTAGCAGTTCCGCCTTCAAACTGGTTGCCATCTACTGTACCCTTAAAATCTATAGTTACTTTATTCCCATTTTGAGCGATTGTGTTATCCTTGGTAAGATACGTAGCTTTATTTTTGCGTAACATATCAATTGTTCTATTTACATCAGATTCCGTAAGATTGTAAAATGGTTTTTCAATTTCATAAGTGCCAATATCTACAATTTTAATTGTAGGAATTACTTCAAACATAGCACAGAACATAAAATCAGTAGCGTTTTTATCATCTTTATTTATGATGTCAAATTCAGGATATCCAACTAAATCAATTTCATTTTCTACAATTAAA
>CANISK010000164.1 GCA_947470205.1 Neisseriaceae bacterium
ACATTTATTGATTTCTTATGTCGAATTAGCATTTTATGAGGTTATGCAAGAGGTCTATTATGTAATATTGCATGGAGAATGGAATTCTACAATTAAACCCAATGGTACTTCAATATAATAGTAGCAATTATTTTTTATAGCCCGCTTACGCGAGGATGACAGAATACTTGATGTAAAAAACTAAAGGATATAAAAAATGTGGGTCATGGCTTTTGATTATGGAGAAACGAGGATTGGGGTTGCAATTGGTAATTTACAATTAAAAATTCCACATCCATTAGAAACGATAACCGGTAAAAACAAGACTGAAAAATTTGAAAAAATCAGAAAATTGATTGATAAATGGCGCCCAACTTATTTAGTGTTAGGCATACCATCTGAAATAAATCCAGATTTTATTAATGATAGAGTGTACAATAATCCCCCCAAAGAAACAACACACAACGAGCAGAAAGAAAACTTATTAAACAGCATTAGAAAATTTGGTGGTCGCCTTAAGAATGAATTTAAACTGCAGATAGAGTTTATTAATGAAGATTATTCTTCAAGTATTGCAGCACAAAAATTAAACGAACAATCAATTCGTGGGATTATGCAAAAACCAAAGTTAGATGCATTGGCTGCATGTGTGATTTTACAATTTTATTTTAACACTCTAAATGGTGAAGAGCTTAAATTATGATATATGATAAATATTTTGATGTTATTGTTGTTGGTGGAGGACATGCTGGTACTGAGGCAGCCCTTATTGCCGCCAAAATGGGTTTATCTACATTGCTCATTACCCATAACATAGAAACACTAGGACAGATGTCTTGCAATCCATCAATTGGTGGCATAGGCAAGGGGCACTTGGTAAAAGAGATAGATGCATTGGGTGGGATAATGGGTATTGCCAGTGATTATTCTGGTATACAATTCCGCACTCTAAATGCAAGTAAGGGCAAGGCAGTCCAGGCAACACGTGCACAAATTGACCGCATACTCTATAAAGCATACGTGAGGCATGCGCTTGAAAATCAACCACACCTCACATTGTTCCAACAAGCTGTGGATGACCTTGTTATCAAAGAAGATAAAATCACAGGAGTGGTTACTCAAAGTGGTATCATATTCCAATCCCACGCAGTGGTGCTAACCAACGGTACATTTCTAGGTGGCAAAATCCATATTGGATTAAATAACTACGTAGGGGGGAGAGCTGGAGACCCAGCATCAATCACGCTATCTCAAAAGCTTAAAGACTATAATCTCCCAATGGGTAGACTCAAAACCGGCACACCACCTAGAATAGATGGAAAGACAATTAATTTTGATGCTCTTGCTGAGCAACCGGGAGATACCCCACTCCCAGTATTTTCATTTTGGGGGAAGCGTGAATTTCATCCAAAACAAATCAGCTGTTTTATTACTCATACCAATGAAACAACCCATGAGATTATAAAAAATTCACTAGATAGATCGCCAATGTTTACAGGTGTGATAGAGGGAGTTGGGCCTAGATATTGCCCGTCCATTGAAGACAAAGTTCATAGGTTTGCCACCAGAAACTCACACCAGATTTTCCTAGAACCAGAGGGGCTAACCACTCATGAATATTATCCAAACGGTATATCAACATCCCTACCATTTGACACCCAATTACAAATAGTTCATTCTATAAAAGGCTTGGAAAATGCACATATACTAAGACCAGGGTACGCCATTGAATATGATTACTTTGATGCAAGATATCTAAAGCAAAATTTAGAGTCTAAGCTCATTAAAGGGTTATTTTTTGCAGGGCAAATCAATGGTACCACAGGATACGAGGAAGCCGCAGCTCAGGGTATATTAGCAGGTATAAATGCTGGGCTTTTAATACAAAATAAAGATGCATGGTGCCCAAAACGTTCTGAGGGATATATTGGGGTGTTAGTAGATGACCTAATCACCCGTGGGATCACTGAGCCATATAGGATGTTTACCTCTCGTGCAGAGTATCGGTTGCAACTAAGGGAAGATAACGCAGACTTACGTCTCACCCATAAAGCTCGTGAATTTGGCACCATTTCAGATGAAAAATGGAATATATTTTGTTATAAAAGAGATACCATATTTCGTCAAATAGAACAATTAAAATCCACATGGATACATAAAGGTAATGTGGATCAGGATAAAGCACTACAAATACTTGGAGCTAATATTACACAAGAATACTCTTTATTTGATTTATTAAAACGACCAGATTTATCGTACCAGAGCCTCACGATTCTACATGATAGCGCAAATGATCTAATAAATCAAATAGATGATACAAACTCTATCTTAAAAGAAAATATTGTAAGTCAGATAGAAACGCAAATTAAATATGATGGATACATTAAAAGGCAACAAGAGGAAGCCCTAAAGCATGATTATTTGGATGACATACACCTCCCACTAAATATTAATTATAGTGAAATTAGTGGGTTATCAAATGAAGTGATACAAAAATTACAACTTCATTCTCCAGAAAATTTGGGTCAAGCATCCAGAATATCAGGCATCACTCCAGCTGCAATATCTTTATTATTAGTTCACACAAAAAAAGGTTTTAAGTTACATGAAACAAATAATTAAATCAATTAAAAACCGTCATTTAAGGCAATTATGTATTTACGGCCTTGTTGGCATTTTTGCACTTATTTTACAAATACTTATTTATATTGTACTTTGTCACACGAAAATATATTCATTAATTGCAACCATTATTAGTTCCTTTGTTGGTATGATTGTGGCATATAGAGGGCATGTAAAGTTTACCTTTGAAAAAAAACATCAATTTAACAAAAAAGAATTTATCAAATATACCATCACATCAATACTTGGTATGTTGTTTAACGTCATAAGTGTACATTTTTTAGTGAATATTAAAAAATTCCACCCAGATATTGGTATTATCCCAATGATGCTAACCCCAGCCATAACATTTATTATTAATAAATTTTGGGCTTTTAAACACTGAGACTACTTATGAATAAAATCACCCTATCTCTTCTTTTATTTGCCTTTTCATTTGTAACCTATGAAGGCACAACATATGCAGCAAATGATATGATAATGCCAGGTATGCTTATGGTTGTTAATGAATTTCATTATCCTGTGAGCTATGTGGCGCTTTCTTTGAGCTATTACTTACTGGGTAATGCATTATTGCAGTTATTTTTAGGCCCCCTTGCGGAACGTGTTGGTAAAAGAAAAGTTATCATTTTTGGCAATGCATTATTTTTATTATTTACATTATTTTTAGCCTTATCATCCAATATGCCAATGTTTTTATTGGGCAGGGTATTGCAAGGCACAGGGCTTGCTTTTATCAGTATGGGTTATGCGATTATTCATGAAAATTTTAACGATAAAGATGCCGTTAAACTAACTGCAATTATGGCAAATGTTAGTATTTTAGCACCAATTATTGGACCACTCGTGGGTGGATTAATTATCCACTACGCTATGTCATGGCGATACGTGTTTGTATGTAGCTTGATTACTGGAAGTTTATCCCTGCTTGGCTTGTGGAAGTTTACTCCAGAGCATAATACTCCATTGACACGGCTAAATTTTAAAGAAATTATTAATATTTATATCAATATATTAAAAACACCATCTTTTTTCTTAGGTTCAACCACAATCGGTTTTATAGTAATGCCATGTATGCTATGGATAGCAATAGCGCCAACGCTTATTATGAAAACTCTAAATCTTCCATTG
>CANISK010000165.1 GCA_947470205.1 Neisseriaceae bacterium
GCCATCATATTGTATTGCTACAATACATGTTGCCGCTCGACTTGCATGTGTAAAGCACGCCGCCAGCGTTCAATCTGAGCCAGGATCAAACTCTTTTGTTTTCATCTGTTTAGCTCTTTTTTGCTTACTCTATATACATATACGCACATTTATTATTTCTTACTTGGCTTTTTTTTAAAGATCTGGTTACCTGAAGACTTTTTTTGGAGTTTTGAGGTGTCTCTTCTTGTTGAAGAGATACGTATTATACTTATTTTGGAGGTGAGTGTCAAGTTATTTTGTGGGGAAAATGCAAGTATTTTGTAAGTGGTTGGTTTTAAGGGGGATTTTTTTTATTTATATTATGATAATGGGCGTTTTATGCTTCATTTAAGTTCGACATATGCGATTATGTTTATTATATGAATAAGAGTGCATTAATTTGAATGAATAATTATCATACAGTATTTTTAATCGTAGAGGTTGTTTTTTATAACGCCCTTACTTATGTAACAGCATATTTTTATATTATTGAGAGCTTATATAAAACAATTAATAGTTGTGTATGATAAAATTCTTGTTTGGGTTACGTGCGTATATAATAATTTTATTTGATAGGTTTTTAAATGTACGATATATTGTATTATAATAATCTTAATCATGTTGGATTAGAAGCTAAATTTAACAAGATTGTTTCATTTTTAAAAAATGGTGACTTTAAGTCTGCAGAGGTAAAAAAATTAACTAAAAGTTCATATTTACGAGCAAAATTGGATGATAGTAATAGGTTATTGTTTACTCCACTCACTTATCAAAATAAAACCTATTTAGTGGTTTTAGAGGTGATTAGAAATCATGAATATGAAAAATCAAGATTTCTACGCGGGGTAACTACAATAGATGAGACTGATGTGCCATTTTTAGAACATGAAACCATCGAATCAAATTCAATACAACATAAATTTGATATTATGTCCACTTTGGCAGTATCGCCACAAAATAGACCCGTGCATTTTTTAGATAAATTTTTAGTATTTGATGATGATCAATCACCCGTAATAAATTGTGCATTACCATTAATTTTAATTGGCTCTGCTGGTAGCGGTAAAACTTCTTTGATGCTAGAAAAATTAAAAACTCTTAGTGGTAATGTGTTGTACATTAGTTTATCGAGCTATTTGGTGCACAATACCCATCAATTATATTATAGTAAACATTATGAAAATGATAAACAAGAAGTAGATTTTTTATCATTTCATGAATTTTTAGAAACAATTAAAATACCAAATGGACGTGAAGTAACAGTACGTGATTTTTTGGGATGGTTTAATCGACAAACTAAGCCTAAATTTTTACAAGATGGACGTAAATTATTTGAAGAATTTCGTGGTGTTTTAACAGGATGCAGTACGAAAACCGCATATTTAACGCATGAAGAATATATTAATTTAGGCATTAAACAATCGGTTTATTCAGATGAAGAACGGACGGAAGTACATAAGTTATTCATGAAATATTTATCATTTTTAAATGATAGCAATTTATATGATTCTAATTTGATTGCATTTGAATATGCACCAATTGCAACTAAAAAATATGATGCGGTACTAATTGATGAAATACAAGATTTTACCAATACTCAACTAGCTTTAATTTTAAAAACGCTAAATAATGTAGATAAATTTTTTCTATGTGGTGATGCTAATCAAATTGTACATCCCAATTTTTTCTCATGGTCAAAATTAAAATCATATTTTTATGTGAGTAATGATATACAATCAAATGAAATTACTCGTATACTTGCTAAAAATTATCGCAATACGCCGGAGGTGGTTGAGCTTGCCAATCGCGTTTTAAAATTAAAAAATTATAAATTTGGTTCTATTGATAAAGAAAGCCACGTTCTTATACAAAGCACAATTAATTCACATGGTACAGTAAATTGTATTGATGCTCACTCTAATTTGGTAAAAGAATTAAATACTAAAACTGCAAAATCAATCAAATATGCAGTTTTAGTATTATATGAAAATGATAAAGCTCGGGCACGAGAATTACTAAATACGCCACTTATTTTTACTCCTCAAGAAGCAAAGGGGTTGGAATATGAAAATGTAATTTTATTTGATTTTATTTCCAATGAACCTAAATTTGCCGAAATTGCCAAAGGTGTGGATAATAATTATTTAAATACTGATTTCACCTATGCAAGAACTAAAGAGAAATCTGATAAATCATTGGAAATATATAAATTTTATATCAATGCATTATATGTAGTAATAACCCGTGCAACTAAAAATATCTATCTTATTGAAAAAAATCCATCACATAAATTTTTACAATTATTAAATATCAATGAAATTAAACAAATTGAGATCACAGAAGATAAATCTTCACTTGAAGACTGGGCAATTGAAGCTAATAAACTAGCCAAACAAGGTAAAATAGAACAAATGCAAGCAATTGAAGAACAAATTCTTCAGTATAAAAAATTGCCATGGCAAATTATCACCAAAAAAGAGTACGCGGGTTTAAAAAAATCAGTAGCAAATGATATTACTAAAATTAATAAAAAAGATATTATTCGTATATTAAATTATGCAGTGCTATATCATGATACTGAAATTATAGAGAAATTTGTACAAGCAAATATAAAAATTGCTCAAAATATGAAAAAAGTTCAAGAGTGCTTAATAGGTGAATATTTTTCAGATTATGTGTACAATAACACCAAACAAATGTTTAACAAAATTAATCAATTTGGTGTCAATTTTAGAAATCAGTTTAATTTTACTCCACTGATGTGTGCAAGTTATATGTTGAATTATGGTCATATTAGTGAGTTAATCAAACATAACCCATCAATGTATGAGATTGATAATCGTAATCGTAACGCTTTTATGATTATGCTATCTAGAGTGTACTCTCATATAAATATAAAACCTGAACAAATCAATAAAATATATGAAATATTATGTCCATCAAATATATCAATACAAGTAGACGGTAAACTAATTAAAATTGATGCGCACAAAATTGAATTTTTATTATGTGTTTCTATGTTGATAATTTTACAAGAAGTGATTATATTAAATAAAAATGTATTACATGTTTTTACTTGTAACGTTATTTTAGAAAGATTTTTTAGTCGTTTATCTGGAAGCTATATGTTGCCAACCTTTAGAGTCAAACGCTCGTATGTGAATGCAGTATTGGCAAGAAATGAAATCAATAGCAAATATCCATATAATCGTAAAATATTTAAACGGGTTAGAATGGGTCAGTATATTTTAAACCCAGATTTAAAAATTAAAGTGAGTGATGCTTGGTATTCTGTCAATCAATTTATTGATATACACCACTAGAAGATATCACACCAAAGAGTATTAGTATTATATCTTTTTAAATATATAATTTTTTTATCATCGGTGAATTAAAATCATGAAAAAACTCCCAATAGGCTACTCAAGTTTAACTGAAATCATTAATGGTGAATGTTTGTATGTGGATAAAACACCGTTTGTTAGAAATTTAGTCTTTAATGGTAAATATTACTTCCTCTCTCGCCCCCGTAGATTTGGCAAAAGCCTCTTGATAGACACTATCAAACAAGCCTTTCTGTGTAACAAAGCTCTATTTGCAGGTTTATATCTAGAACATAACTGGGATTGGAACACGATACATCCAA
>CANISK010000166.1 GCA_947470205.1 Neisseriaceae bacterium
CCACCATAAAAAACTACTTAACCAAACGGATGATAATAAACTATGTGGGATGTATGGCGCATGTATTGAGGTAAGCTCTGGGTGTGATACCACTAGCGGACACTTTGAGATTGCTGGGTGTCCGGTGTTATTTGACTGGGGGTATTTTCGTGAATTAGAAAATAGTTTTCCAGAAGATCTAATTGATAATATTATCAAAACTACTGGCATAAAAGGATATTTGGGAAATTGCCATGCCTCTGGTACTGAAATTATTCAAAAATTTGGTGTGGAACATATAAAAACCAGTTACCCTATATTTTATACCTCTAACGACTCCGTATTTCAAATTGCTTGTCATGAAGAATATTTTGGTTTGGATAATTTGTATAAACTCTGCGAGCAGGTGCGGGAGATATTAAAGCCATACAATATTGCGCGTGTTATTGCAAGACCTTTTAATGATGCAACGGTAAATAATATTCGCAAATTCACTCGCACAAAAAACCGCCGTGATTACTCTTTACCACCTCCACAACCTACTTTACTAGATATTTGCGTGGCAAACAATGGGCATGTGGTGGGTATTGGTAAAATCTCTGATATTTATGCGCACTCTGGAATATCTACCGAAATAAAAGCATACGGAATTGATGGCTTATGCGATGCCACAATTGACGCTATGAATACATATAAACAAGATAAAACTATTATCATGACTAATTTGGTTGATTTTGATATGCTATATGGACATAGACGAGACATATTGGGCTATAAAAATGCTCTGGAGCAATTTGATGTTCATCTAGGAAAGATAATATCTAAGATTGGCATTAATGATATTTTAATCCTCACCGCTGACCATGGCTGTGACCCAAGTTGGCATGGCTCTGACCACACTCGTGAATATGCACCATTTCTGATGTATCACCAAGGAATAACAGATAATATTGGCATTAGACAATCTTATGCAGATATTGGGCAGACTATTGCTCATTATTTGAGTTTACCTAAGTTACAATGTGGCGAATCTGTAATTAAATGAAAATATTTGACACCATACACATATTTTGTGTACAATAACATATGAAAAATATTTTTGATGTTATAATTAGTCAAAAAGCTAAAAAACAAATAGCAAAACTTCCGCAGCATGTTTTAATGAAATTAAATTTATGGGTAGATGCTGTCAATCATAGTGGCATTCAAGATATCAGAAAAATTAGTGGATATCATGATGAGCCACTACACGGCAATCGCTATGGACAGCGTTCTATTGGGCTTAATAAAAGCTATCGAGCTATTTATATAGAACTTGACAATGGTCAAATTCAATTTATTGAAATTTTGGAGGTAAATAAGCATGAGCACTAAAAATCCCACTCAAAATACAATAAAATTTCTTGAAAAAATATCAGGTTCAAATCTTACTTTAGGTAAAGCAATTAATTCTATCAGATTATGCGATGAGATGTCACAAGTCGAATTCTCTCAAAAACTTAATATCTCAAGACAGCAGTTATGTGATATTGAACATGATCGAAAAATGGTTAGCCCTAGACTTGCGGCAAAATATGCTACTTTATTGGGGTATTCAGTTCCACAATTCATTCGGCTTGCGCTACAGGGAATGATTGATAGAGATAATCTCAATGTAATAGTTGATATAAAACCTAACAATCAAATACATGTTAGTTAAGATTTTATTGCCTTATAAGGAATTTGTTTTGTTGGAGCAAATAAAACACCAATACAATGATTTACTATTAAAAATACAAATAGATGAAGCAAAAAAAGGTGAATATATTGAAGCACATGAGGCATTAAACATGCTGAATAAAATACATGATACATTTTTTACATATAATAAATTTTACATAGGCTGTACATGTAAAACATTGATATTTGACAGAATAAATGCTATTATGTCATCCTCGCGAAAGCGGGGATCCAGTAAAACATTATAGGTCATGGATTCCCGACGACTTAGGGAATGACAAGAGTTTTGCGGGAATGACAAGAACTTCGCAGGAATGATAATATTTGTTGATTTCTTATATTAAAATCACACTATGAGGTAAATGAGAGATATTATGACTACCAACCATCAAAATACAACACACAGCACTATAAAACCACATTATTTAAAAGACTACACTGAACCTAATTACTGGGTATCAACCGTAAATCTTACATTTGAGATTGATGATAACTCTCAAGTTGTTTATGTGGATAACGTTACCAAGTATCATAAAAACATCAATAAAATAGATAACATCTTAGAGCTAGATGGAGACACAAAACTAATCTCGGTAAAAGTTAATGATGTATTCATAACCGAAGACAAATATACATTAGAAAATAATATTCTCACGCTAAAAAACCTGCCAAGTGAATTTATCCTATCTATAAAAAACGAAGTGTATCCATGGCAAAATAAAACTTGCATGGGGCTATATGAAACTCGAGGGGATCTGATGACCCAATGTGAAGCGCATGGGTTTAGAAATATCACCTATTATCAAGATAGACCAGATGTGATGGGTATTTTTACCGTCAATATTCGCACCCACGCAAATAAATACACTACTATTTTATCCAATGGTAACCAAATTTCACAGAATATTAATAATGGAATGCGTGAAACCGTATGGCATGATCCATTTAAAAAACCTAGTTATTTATTTGCACTGGTGATTGGCAACTTATCTAAAATAACCAGTCAATATGTCACTCGTTCTCACCGAGAAGTATTACTTGAGGTATACGCTCATGAGAGCCATTTGGATCACCTAAACCATGCAATGCAGTCAATTAAAAATGCTATGAGATGGGATGAGGATAGGTTTAGCCTAGAATATGATCTCGATAGATATATGGTAGTTGCTAGTAGTGACTTTAATATGGGTGCAATGGAAAATAAAGGGTTGAATATATTTAACACTAAGTATGTGTTGGCAAGCCCAGATACTGCAACGGACACAGACTATATGAATGTGGAGGCAGTAATTGGTCATGAATATTTTCATAACTGGACTGGAAATCGTGTCACTTGTAAAAATTGGTTTCAATTATCCCTAAAAGAGGGCTTGACTGTTTTTCGTGATCAGGAATTTAGTGCAGACCTGCATAATAGAACCATACAACGCATTAAAAATGTTAAAACATTAAGACGTGCGCAGTTCCCAGAGGATGCAGGCCCTTTGGCACACCCAGTTCAACCGCAGTCTTATATTGTTATGGATAATTTTTATTCTGTAACTGTATATGAAAAAGGCGCTGAAGTGGTACGTATGTACCAAACCATCTTGGGTAAAGGTGGCTTTGAACGAGGGCTGGCGTTATATTTACAAAGACACGATGGGCAAGCTGTGACGGTGGAAGACTTTAAAAATAGCATGATGGATGCTAATAATTTTGATTTATCCCAATTTATGCTGTGGTATTCACAAGCTGGCACACCTCATATTCATGTGACTGATGAATATAACTTTGCATGTGAAGAATATACTTTACATTTCACGCAGATGATCCCAAATACGCCAGATAATAAAACTGGAGATAGCAAAAAACCACACCTAATACCGATTAAAATCGGGTTTTTGGATGGCTCTGGTTATGCTATGGATAAGTTTCAAATTACAACTGGACGATATATTTGGCGCGCCCATGATGATA
>CANISK010000167.1 GCA_947470205.1 Neisseriaceae bacterium
AAATGGTGCAACATCCATTAAAAAAATAATCAATGACAGCATTATGAGTAGTGTCAATATTACAGAGGCAATTATTGTATTAGGCCGGATAAATCCAGATAGGATATCACATTATAATAATGCGATTCATCAACTTATTAACCATATATATGAGTCCGATTCACAGTTATCTTTTTTGGTGAGTGAAATTTTAATTAAACATCGCAAAGAACACAATCTATCACTAGGCGATGGATATTGTCTTGCTTTAGCCAAATTATTAAACCTTCCCGTGTACACTGGGGATGGTGCGTGGTTGGGGTTGGAAACAAAATTAAATCTCAAAATTCAATACATTCGTTAAAATGTTATTTAAAACAGTAGCTCACCACTTGCGCCAAATTATTTGCTAAAAAAATCTCCATGTTTTTTAGCGGTTCTTTTGGGGCATTCGCTTTGGGGATGATGATTTTCTCAAATCCCAATTTTGTGGCTTCTTTTATACGGTCTTGCCCTTTTTGCACCGTCCTAATTTCACTACTTAACCCCACCTCGCCACATACTGCAAGCTTATCAGGAAGTGACTTATTTTTAAATGATGAGATAATCGCAAGACATACCGCAAGGTCAATTGCAGGTTCAGATATTTTAACTCCACCCACCACATTTAAAAATATATCTTGATCATATAATGGTATATGAAGATGTCTTTGCATGATTGCAATTAACATCGCTAAGCGATAGTTATCCATACCCACAGCAAGTCTTTTTGGTGGCATAATGTGTGATGTATCAACTAACGCTTGTATCTCTACCAATAGCGGTCTACTGCCTTCCTGAGTAATTAAAATAGCGCTCCCTGGGGTATTAGCCTGATATGACGACAAAAACAATGCAGACGGGTTATTTACCTCTCGTAGCCCCTTATCAGTCATTGCAAATATCCCAAGCTCATTCACCGCACCAAATCTATTTTTTACACTTCTTAACATCCTAAAATTAGAATGTTGCTCGCCTTCAAAATAAAGCACTGCATCTACAATATGCTCTAACACACGGGGCCCCGCTAGGTTGCCGTCTTTAGTTACATGCCCCACCATAATGATAGTAATATGTTTTTGTTTGGCAATTCTAGTTAGTATACTAGCACATTCTCGTACTTGCCCTACAGTTCCCGGGGCGGACTGTAATTGTTCGGCATACATCGTCTGGATGGAGTCAATCACCACAATTTGAGGCTCCTCAGTTTCAATGGCTTTAATTATCGCATGCAGTCCAATTTCCGCCATGAGACGCAAGTTCTCCATGCCAGTAACATTTAACCGACTAGCACGAAGAGCAATTTGTTGGATAGATTCTTCACCGGTGACATATAATACCTTTTGTGTACTTGATAATTTTTCCAATGTTTGAAGTAATAGGGTAGACTTCCCAATTCCAGGGTCTCCTCCTATGAGTATCACAGAGCCAATGGCAATTCCACCACCTAAAACCATGTCAAATTCATTCATACCAGTGCTAATTCTAGACACCGCCTCCGCTTCCACTTGATGTAGGCTCACCACATGAGAGTTATTATTTAACGCTTGAAATCTAGGATTCACATTTTTAACATCATTAAGAACCACTTCCACGAGATTATTCCAAGTGCCACAATTGGCACACTTGCCTTGCCATTTTGGGTGTTGTTCCCCACATTCATTACATTGATAAGTAGTTTTTACTTTAGACATGTTTGCCCCATACTTGATTAATATTGCAATATTGTATCACATATCATACCCAATGCAGACTTGAAGCGCATCAACTACACACCACAATTCAAGTAATAATCAAATACTTATCCAATAAATTAAAAGAAATTCAATAAAATATTTGACACCCACCGAAGATTTATTATATAATTTGGTTCTCTTGCAATAAATATATGCCTCAATAGCTCAGTTGGTTAGAGCGACGGACTGTTAATCCGCAGGTCCCAGGTTCGAATCCTGGTTGAGGCGCCATTTTTAACCCCCAATAGTGCCACATATAAATAAAACATTTACCAAATAAATTGCTCACCAAAGTGAAACAATTTTATATTATTCGCAAAGGTTCTTACTGTATGTTCCCAGATGGTAGTAGAAGATTTCCACCATTTCTGACCCCTGATTTGTTACCAGGGCTTAAAAATAAGGAAAATAATCAAGAAGAGGAGTACTTACCTACATTAGGGCAACAAATAAATGATAATACAGATTACAATGGGAAATCAACGCAGAAACCACCATACAAATATTTCAACCAACATCAACCTTCATCTTCTTGGCGCGGAATGCAAGCTCAGCAACCCATTCTAAATAACAACAACCAATTGCAAGATTATTTAGCTCATACACCTCAAGAAAAATCTAATTTGTGCAAGAAGGATTGTTGTAATATATGTTTATGTGTTACCTGTTGTTGCAGTATGTTCGCTTGTATTCTATATTTAACCTTCAGCTTTCATTAAAAAAACATAATAATTTAACTCACAGATTGCGATGTCATATCGCCATACACCAGCTGGTTCACATGTCTCACACCGAGTTTGCGAAGTGCAGCATCATATTTATCCACTGGATTGATGTTAAATAAAATTTCTTTATCTGCAGGCACCACAATCCACGCGTCTTTTTTAAATTCATACTCAATTTGATTTTGAGTCCATCCACAATACCCCATGGCAATAAATAATTCATCACATTCTTTATTGTTCTCCACAATTTCACTTAATGTATTTTTATTATTGGTAATCTCAAAAGCTTGGTTTTTGATATTTTTACCCATTTTGTGCAATACATACCCAGTATCCATGGATACTGGCCCTCCCCAGTAGAGAAATTTATCAATTGCCAATGGGTTTTCTACGTTTATGCTTTGTAATACTTTATCAATATGTTTACCAATTGGGCGATTAATAATAACCCCAACTGCGCCAGTGGTTTTATCGTGTTCGGTAATATATATCACACTACGTGCATATATGGATTGACCAGGAAAGTTCGGGGTGGT
Source organism: Neisseriaceae bacterium (assembly GCA_947470205.1). Taxonomy (GTDB): domain Bacteria; phylum Pseudomonadota; class Gammaproteobacteria; order Burkholderiales; family UBA11063; genus Aquella. Next base: position 3,016 of record CANISK010000167.1, read on the forward strand.
TATCAGAAAGTGGTTAGTTAAATCGATCATAGTGCGCTCCCTTATAAAATATTCTTATCACATAGTATATTTTATAGGATATCAGCGCATACCGCAATTGCTAACTGTGTATAACTACTATACAAAAAATGTTGTATAACAAACTCAGTCATTGCGAGCCGTGAGGTGTGGCAATCTCATCGCCTAACACCCACAATGTTATTTCTAATAATTCAACTACTTATGATAAAACTTAATCCCAAGTTGAATTGATGAGCGCCCATTGGCGTTTCGCCATTGATTTGTATCCCGTAGAGAGTAGGCGCAACCGCAGTATTCTTGTTGATAAAATTGCTCTTCTTTGGATATCTCCAGCATTCTCTTGGAACCATTGTTTTTACGCCAGTTATATGTCCAGTATACTAGACTAGGGTATGAATTAGCTGCCTTTATACCAGATTCATTAATCTGGTTCATATCTTTCCAGCGAGATATACCAAGAGCGCTAGAAATTATATCAAACCCATGTTCATGGGCATATAATGCGGTGCGTTCAAAACGCATATCAAAACACATCGAACAGCGTACTCCACGTTCTGGTTCGTTTTCCATCCCTCGTGCACGCACAAACCAGTTGTCTTTATCA
>CANISK010000168.1 GCA_947470205.1 Neisseriaceae bacterium
CGATGGGGATCGAACCCACGACAACCGGAATCACAATCCGGGGCTCTACCAACTGAGCTACGTCCACCACAGGTGAAAAGATAAATAAATACATGGTGTGCCTGACAGGACTCGAACCTGTAACCCCCGGCTTAGAAGGCCGGTGCTCTATCCGGTTGAGCTACAAGCACTCTTTGTGTGATATGATGAATGTGGTCGGGGCGGTGGGATTCGAACTCACGACCCCTTGATCCCAAATCAAGTGCGCTAACCAGACTGCGCTACGCCCCGACAATTTCTAGCATGTTTTTTTACTAGAAGGTTGTATTTTACGTCATATCAAATCTCATTGTCAAGTAATATTTTATATTATTGTTATTAACTATAATATAAAACTGCATAAAATATCCGGTGATTATTGTTACATCTTGTTTTTTATTAAATTGTCAGTGATAAAAATGATATATTTATGGTAAAATATTGTCCAAGGTGCACGATGTTTATTTAATGTTATTTTATTTTTAAAGGATATATGAATATGAAATCACCAGTAAAAATAGCTGTCACAGGGGCTGCAGGTAATATAAGTTATAGTCTTTTATTTAGAATTGCAAATGGAGATTTATTGGGGCATGACCAGCCAGTTATATTGCAACTATTAGAAATAGAACCCGCAATGAATGCATTAAAGGGTGTGGTGATGGAACTCCATGATTGCGCATTTCCATTGTTACAAGATGTAACAACAAGTAGTGATCCATATATTGCATTCAAAGACTGCGATATAGCAATTTTGGTGGGCTCAAAACCACGCTCCAAAGGAATGGAGCGTAAGGATTTATTGGAAGTAAATGGTGCAATATTTACCACTCAAGGGCAAGCTATGTCTCAAGTTGCTAAACCAGATGTGAAGGTATTAGTGGTTGGTAACCCTGCAAATACTAATGCATTAATTGCATTAAAAAATGCACCAAATTTAAACCATAAAAATATTACCTCCATGATGAGACTTGACCATAATCGCACGTTACACCAACTTGCACATAAGACCAATAATCATATTCGTGATATCAAAAAAGTTATTGCATGGGGAAACCACTCCTCTACTCAGTATCCAGATATTTCACATGCCCACATTCATAACCAAAAAGCAACTGAATTGGTAGATGATAAATCTTGGATTGAAACCACCCTCATCCCTATCGTACAAAAAAGAGGGGCGGCGATTATTGAGGCACGTGGGTCATCATCTGCGGCATCTGCGGCATCTGCTGCGATTGACCAACTTAAAAATTGGATTCATGGTACACCTGTCGGTGATTGGGTGAGCATGGGGGTTTTATCTGATGGTAGCTATGGTATTCCTGAAGGTTTGATATATGGATTTCCTGTAACATGTCAAAATGGTGAATATGCAATTGTGCAAAATCTAGAGATTGATGAATTTAGTCGTAAACTAATGCAAAATACTTATAATGAACTGCTCGAAGAGAGAGAAGCGATTAAACATTTGATTTAACGCAAAATAATTTTGCAATTATTTTAATCAATTAATCCCGCCACTTACCAGCTATGATTTAATAGTTGAAGTGGGGGCTTCTTAATTTTTATTGTTCAACGGTGCGATATTAGTCTTAGATAGGTATTAATAATGATAGAAACTGAAAAACTTAATGAGGTGTCTTTGGCGCTTAATAATTTATTAACGAGATTAAATGATATCAGGGGGTATCTTTAACTATGCGGATAAAAAAAGTCAATTAGAAAAAGTACATTTGGAGCTTGAGAGTCCTGAGATTTGGAGTGACCAACAAAAAACCTCTGAGCTTAATAAACAAAAAAAACAGCTAGAAAATGTAGTTACACAAATTGATATTTTAAGTGCATCCATTAATGACACTAAAGAACTTTTTGAGCTAGCGCGAATAGATAATGACGAGAACACTGCAATTGAATTAATACAAGAAACTGAGAGGCTCACTACTTTAATGGGAGATTTGGAATTTAAACGAATGTTTTCAAACCAAATGGATCCGAATAATTGCTTTATAGATATACAATCTGGAAGCGGTGGAACGGAGGCGCAAGACTGGGCTAATATGCTCCTTAGGATGTATATACGGTATTGCGATAGACGTGGATTTGTGGTTGAGGTGCTAGAAGAGCAGAGTGGAGAAGTGGCGGGAATTAAAAACGCATCACTTAAGATAAGAGGAGACTACGCATATGGATACCTGCGGACTGAAACTGGGGTGCATAGATTAGTTAGAAACTCCCCTTTTGATGCCAACAATAAACGTCACACATCTTTTGCTAGTGTATTTGTGTATCCTGAAGTGAATGATGATATTCAAATTGACATTAACCCTGCAGATTTGAGAGTTGATACATTTAGAGCATCTGGTGCTGGCGGGCAACATATCAATAAGACAGACTCTGCAATTCGCATTACTCATGTCCCAACCAACACTGTTGTACAATGTCAAAATGACCGCTCACAGCATCGCAATCGCGATGAAGCAATGAAGATGTTAAAAGCCAAACTATATGAGATTGAACTGAGAAAAAAAGAAAACGAAAAACAAAAACTAGAAGACTCTAAAAGTGATATTGGCTGGGGGCACCAAATACGCTCTTACGTGTTTGATCAATCTAGGATTAAAGACCTGCGTACTAATGTGGAGATTGGAAATATTCGCTCTGTAATGGATGGAGATTTGGATGAATTTATAAACGCAAGTTTAAAACAAGGGGTATAATTTATGATCCACACAAACAAGATATACTCTTCGTCTTTGGAACATCTCAAGATTTACAAATGGCACGAGAAAGATTTATGAAAATGATGTAAATACTTTTAACTATTCAGAGCTCTTTTCGGTGTCATCATCAGATTCGTCTTCGGTGTCATCTTGGGTTTTATTGTTGGTTTTGCTCCAAGAAGTGTCTAGGCGTTTCTTGGCACTAGATAAAGTATCTTTTGCATTTTGAAGGGATGTTTTAGATTGGTTTAGTGTATTTTTTGCTTTTGCAAGATTTTGCTTATCTTCAGCAAGTTTTTTTCCTGCTTTATTGTATGTATCTTCTGCGTCTGTAAGAGTATTTTGTGCATCATGTAAGTTATCTAATTTTGCCTGATAAGTTTTTTGAGCGTATAGCAAGTCATCATAATTGGCTTCATCATCAATCGCAAATGCAATAGTAGACGACATTGAAATTAACAAAGATAGTATAAATAATAATTTTTTCATATATACTTATTAACACACTAAATTTTGATATGATACCGTGTCGAAGTACTAAAAGATGGTGGGTAGTACAAGATTCGAACTTGTGACCAACTGGTTAAAAGCCAGCTGCTCTACCGGCTGAGCTAACTACCCATCAAATAAGACATACATCAGCAATAGTGATGAATGGTGTCCCTAAGGGGATTCGAACCCCTGTTACCGCCGTGAAAGGGCGATGTCCTAGGCCTCTAGACGATAGGGACGTGTTTCGCTGTGAAGCAAACACTGGTGCACTCGGAGAGATTCGAACTCCCGACCCTCTGGTTCGTAGCCAGATACTCTATCCAGCTGAGCTACGAGTGCTTATACTCTTTGGCTTTGAGCTTTATGCTGTGTTAAAATTAAAAAAATTA
>CANISK010000169.1 GCA_947470205.1 Neisseriaceae bacterium
ATAGGTTTCATTGTTTTTCTCCGGGGCCAGGTGATGGTGGCTCTAAACCCCTAACTAATACACTTGGGTTTTGATTAATAGTATTTAATAATGTTTCAAATTCTTGTGATGTTTTATTGAGTTGAGTAATGGTATTATTTAGATTTGGAAGTATTATATAGTTTATGTTACCCATAGTGTTTTGATTAAAGTTATCAATTAATTTATTAGTATGGTTTGTAACTGTGATTAATTTATCACTTAAGTTATTTATTTTGTCTACCGTTTGGTTTAAATTGGCACTAATTTGTGTGAAGCTTTTAAGAGTGGATGAAATATTTTCTGAATTATTCGCAAGTGTTTTAGTGATTTTATTTAGATTTTGAATAATTTCCGTTACATCTTCGATATTGCCTTGGCTTAGCATCTTTTTTGTTTGATTTGATATTTGGTTGATATTCGCAACTACATTTTGTGCATTTTCAGTGAGATTATACAATAAAGATGATTTACTATTAATCACCGGAAATGGTGGTGTATTGGTTGAGATAAGGTTGTCATTTAATGGTACATTTGACGGTAAATCTAATTCTATATATGATATCCCAGTGACACCTGCGGATTTCATCGATGCGGTTGTGAGTTTATTAATAGGTATATTGGGGTATATATTTAGATTCACTGTAATATTTCTTGGGTTTTTGGTATCCAAAGTAATTTTTTGTACCTTTCCAACTTCAACCCCACTATACTTCACTAAAGCTCCTACAGATAGCCCATCAAGTGGTTCGTGAAATATTGTAATATAAGTGCTAAAATTTTCACGGGTGTTTGCAGACATCCAAAGCCATATTATAAATAATACAGTGGATGCCATGACTACAAAAACACCAACACTAATATATTGTTTATTTTGATTATTCATAATAGATACCTATTTGTTGTAATATGTTTTGGTAATTTTACCGCGTTCACCGTTGAAGTAATTATATAATTCAGGGAGATTTTTATTATTGGCAGCTACTCCCACTTTGTCATGACACAAAACTTTTTTATTTCCAATATAGACTATTTCATCTGAAATACTCCAAATGGTATTTAAATCATGTGTAATTAATACAACCGTCAAACACAGTTTCTCTTGCAAATTTTTAATTAAAACATCTAGCTCATGCGCACTATTTGGGTCTAATCCTGCAGTTGGCTCATCTAAAAATATCACTTCAGGGTCTAGAACTATAGCTCGAGCCAAAGCTACACGCTTTAACATCCCCCCGCTTAATTCTTCGGGGTATTTAAGGTGATCATCTGTTGATAAACCAGTTAATATTAGTTTTATTGTTGCGATTTCATGAGCGCTTTTAATGGAAAACCTTTTTGATTCAAGGATTGGATACATTACATTCTCAATCACAGATAATGATGAAAATAATGCACCATGTTGGAACATCATGCCAAATTTGTCTGACATATGTTTCTTTTTTGCGTCCTCAACATCAAAATGTTCCATAGATGTACCAGAGATTAATATTTTTCCTTTTGTTGGGGTGTGTAGCGCTAGTATTTCTCTGATTAAAGTAGTTTTACCACATCCGCTATTGCCAATTAATGTGATAATTCGATTAGGGTAAATCTTTAGATTAAGGTTTTCATGAATAAATTCATCATCAAATCTAGTGTATAGATTTTGTATTTCAATAATTGGTATCTGCGTTTCAGGTTTGTCTGAGTGTATCTGTTGAATGTTATTATTTTGCATAATTTTATATTTTTAAATTATAAAATATAATTGCAAATATTGCATCAAAAAATACAATTGCAATAATGCTAGATACTACACTCTTGGTGGTTTGAATACCAATGCTATTAGCATTTCCTTGCACTAAAAATCCATGTAAACAGCCGATAAATGCAATACTAAACCCAAAAGCAATACTCTTCATGATACCGGACGTGTAATTAGTAATTGCAGTGTAGTTGTGTAGCCGTTCTATAAACATACCATAAGGTATACCCAACGACTGATTGGCAACAATAGCGCCTCCAATAATCCCCACCAAGTCACCCATCGCACTCAATAATGGCACCGCAAGAGTTACGCCTAATATTTTTGGTAGTACCAGTTTTTTGATAGGAGAAATTCCCATGGTCATTAAAGCATCAATTTCTTCTTGAATTTTCATAGTACCAATTTCAGCCGTGATGGCTGATCCAGTTCTTCCAGCAATTATAAGAGCAGTTAATAATGGAGATACTTCTTTTAAAATAGCAATACCAAGAAAATTTACAATATATAAATTTGCACCATATTTAATAAACTGAGGTACCATCTCATAAGCTAGGGTGGTTGCAATTAGAAAATTTAACAACATCACTACAAGTAAGCTATCCATTCCACATGTTTTGATGGTTTTCACTGTCTCACGCCAATCAAATAAATGCAACATCTTAAATGTTTGGATTGTACTAATTATAATATGTCCAAGAAAATTTAAAAAGCTAGCGATGTATTTTGTTGCACTATGTATTTGAGTATATATATGATTCACAAAAGATATATTTTCTGGTTGAATGGTGCTGTTATTGTCGGATGTATCGTTGTTATATTCTGATAGTAAAGTTAATAATTCATCATCATGTTGATTTAATTTTAAGGCGATATTGCTGTTATGGTCGGATAACATGCGAAGAATTTTTTTAATAAAAAATACCCCAAATGTATCCATTTTAATAACATTTGTGCCATCAATAATGATCACATCTTGATGTTGAAGTTTGTGAATGAAAGATAATAGATTTTTTTCTATAATGAATGAAGATGTCCAGATACCAGTTAATATTATCTTATGATTGATATCATCATAAGAAAATGTAGCGCAATTATCAGTACCAGTATCTTTGTATTTCATACATTCGTCATTCTTGGTTATGTTAATACCATTATAGCATAATAATAATCAATAATACAAAAACATATTTAAATTTTCTCCTAGCCCAGATTCGAAAGACGAAGAGTATAGATTATTGATAATTTATTTGATGTCCACTATTGTTATTGGTCACATACCCTAAAATATGTGTTTTGATTGTGTATTTCATGCATATTTCTTGTGCCAATTGAGTATCTTTTTTATTTACAATCACAACATAGCCAATTCCACAATTAAATGTTTCTAGCATTTGCAATTGAGTTAATGACGAATGTTTTTGCACCCAGTCAAATAGTTCAAATGTGGATACTTTTTTAAAAGTTTCAAGTGATATATTGGATGATAAATGTTCTGGAAAAATACGTGGTAGATTACCAGAAATGCCACTGCCTGTGATATGTGACATACCGTGGATATCGCATACAGATAATAATTCTAAAATTGGTTTAACATATATTGTGGTTGGAGCGAGTAACGTCTCCCCCCAAGTTTTATGACTATTATTAAAGTTACTGGATAAATCTAATTGAGTATTTTTGATAAGTTTTCTAATAAGTGAATAGCCGTTAGAGTGGATACCGCTACTTTCCAGCCCTATAATGACATCATGTGGTGCTAATTTTTCTCCCGTGATAATCCTATCTTTTTCAACCACCCCAACAGCAAAACCCGCCAAGTCATATTCATTTTCAGGATACATATCAGGCA
>CANISK010000170.1 GCA_947470205.1 Neisseriaceae bacterium
CATTGCACGATTACGTTTTTTATCAAATCATTGCAATTGGTGGATTTTTAATTAGTACCATTATGAATCAAATCTTCGCTGGTAAAATTACCATGATCAATCTCATAAAATGTGGTATGGTTTTTTCGATTATTAGCCTTATTATATTTGTATTATTTTATAAAAGTATCATGATAGTCGCAATTGCTTTGTGTGTGGGCTGCATTGGGCTTGGGCTACAAAATGGCACTATGTTTCGCATCATAGGAAAACTGCCGGTGAAGTCACAAAGCATGTTATTTTCTTTATCCACATTTATTCAAATTGTTATAATGACAGTATTTATAGAGCTTACCAATAAAATCTTAACTTATTTTAACTTCTCATTACAAAGCTTTGTGATTGCCTGTGCAATATTTAACACAATTGCAATACTTATGACGTTTAAATTTATCAGCAAGAATACCACCCGTAATTGGCAATAACACCCCCATACTTCGAGTATGCATCACTATACCAATATTCCTTCAATCCAACTTATCTAAATCTGTCATTCCCGCGCACTCTTGTCATTCCCGCGCACTCTTGTCATTCCCGCGCACTCTTGTCATTCCCGCGCAGGCGGGAATATACTATACACCCAAAAAATAATCCGTTCACTACTTGACATAAAATCATAAGTATGGTAAAGTGGTGTATTATGGGTATTAGTGTATGAAAGTGGGAGACTTTTTTATGTTTGGTGGAGTAACTTATCTAAATGTTGATCCGAAAAACCGGATAGCAGTTCCTGCGCGATATCGCGAGGAGCTTCTAAATACATTGGGTAACAAAATCACCATCACATTAGAATCCTCAAAATATTTAATTATATACCCAGAAAATACTTGGCACATTGTCCGAGAAAAAATTCAAAATTTACCAAATTCTTCGCATCCATTAGTAAAAAGTTATCAACGTTTAGTATTGGGGTATGCAGATACCGTAGAAATGGATAAAACTGGACGAATTTTACTACCAAATGTGTTAAAAAATTTAGTTAATCTGGATAAAGATGTGGTTTTAGTTGGGATTGGTAACCGATTTGAGCTATGGAATGCAAATGATTGGACTAGTGAAACCAATATTGCACTTTCAGCAAATAAAGATGAATTGGCTACATTACTGAGTGGGTTTACATTGTGAATGATAAAAATACAAACAGTGCTCATTATTCGGTATTACTAAACGAATCAATCGAGCTATTAAATATAAAACCAGACGGTGTATATATAGATGGTACATTTGGAAGAGGTGGGCATAGTGCACACATATTAAATAAACTCAGCGATAAAGGTAAATTATTTGCATTTGATAAAGATAAAGATGCGATAACGTACGCCAATGAACACATCAAAGATACACGTTTTACCATTATTCACGATAGCTTTAAAAATTTACTGGCTCATTTAAAAAATTATAATATCAATAAAATAGATGGACTACTGCTAGACCTCGGGATGTCATCCCCTCAAATAGAAACTAAACAGCGTGGATTTAGTTTTATGCACGATGGAATACTTGATATGCGGATGGATACAACTTCCGGTGTTATGTTATCAGAATGGATAACAAATGCAAGCGAAAGTGATATTAGCAATATTTTATGGCAATACGGAGAAGAAAAATTTCATAAGAAAATAGCTCACGCAATTATCACCAAAAGATTAATAAAACCAATTATGACTACTTTTGATTTGGTAAAAATTATTGAAGATAGTGTGCCGTATAAAGAAAAAAATAAACATGTGGCAACGCGTTCATTTCAGGCATTTAGAATTTTTATCAATCATGAATTGAGAGACCTAGAGAGTGTATTATTAGATATACCAGATTATCTAACCACATATGGAAGAGTGGTAGTAATTAGCTTTCACTCATTGGAAGACAGAATAGTAAAACAACATTTTAACCAGCTCGCAAAAGGGACAACATTGCCAAAGTGGGTACTACTAAAAGGGGACGCTGCACATACTTCATACAAAATTATCGCAAAAAAAATAAAAGCAACCAACAAGGAAATACAACAAAATATTCGTAGCCGTAGTGCAATTCTACGGGCAATTGAGAAAGTGAACTAAATAAAATGATACTAGTAAAAATAATCAATTTCATATTATTTGTAACCATAATTATATATGGTTGCATGCTTACACACCAAAGGTATAAAGCAAGATTGGACTATATGAAATTAGAATCATTACAAATGGAAGCGAGTGAATATAATCAAAATTATACCAGACTAAGACTTGAAATTGGCACTTATTCGTCAAATCTTGTGCTACAAGATTTTGCGTTTAAAAAACTTGGACTTGTTACTCCTGATGCTAAACATATTATAGGAGTTAAGTAAAATGATAGCAAGTAATGAAATCAGACGCTTATATATACAAAGCGAAGAGGATGAATTTAATCAATTATCCCATCATAAAAAAAATGCATTATTGCGTTTATTTATATTTTTAAAATCAAATTGGATAATACTAATTGCCATTATCATAACCTCAATCATTATAGGTCGGGTTATTTATTTAAATACCGTAAAAAATGAATTTTTATCCCATCAACTAGATACCAGAATAAAAAGAACACTTACCATGCCGGCGATGAGAGGTTCTATTACCGATAGAAATGGTAATGCTTTGGCGGTTAGTACACCGATTGCATCTCTTTGGGTAGACCCCACACAATTAAATAATCTGGATAAAAATAAAATTAATAGTTTGAGCAAAATATTAAACATGTCAACCCTAGATTTAAATAAAAAATTAAACCAAAAAAATAAGACCTTTGTATTTATAAAAAGAGCGGTAACTCCATTTCAGGCTCAAGCGGTATTGGATCTCAATATTGATGGTATTTACAAAATGAAAGAATACAAAAGATTTTATCCATATTCTGACGTTGTATCTCACGTTGTTGGTTTTAATAATATTGATGATGCTGGGGCGGAGGGAATTGAATATGCCAATAACAAAGACTTAACAGGTGCAGATGGTCGTGAACAGATTATGCGAGATAGATATGGACATGTGATTGAAAAATTTGGCACCAACACACAGGTAAAGGATGGACATGATGTGGTTTTATCTATTGACAGTAAGCTACAATTTATTGCATATGATGCGCTTAAAAAACAAGTGGATGCCTCCCATGCAAAAGGTGGAGCTGCGTTGGTGTTAGATGCCAAAACTGGAGCAGTGTTGGCAATGGTCAATATGCCAACTTATAATCCAAATGACAAACTCACAATAACTCCAGATGAAGTTAGAAATCGTGCAGCAATTGATATCTATGAACCAGGTTCAATTATAAAACCTTTAATTATTGCCAAAGCATTAAATAATAATATAATCAAACCCACAACAATGTTTAACACCAATCCATACACAGTGGGTAGAAAACGTATTGAAGATAACCACCATTCCCCCATTATGAGTGTTAGGGATATTATTCAACATTCAAGTGATATAGGAGCCTCAAAAATTGCCCTTATGTTAAATAAAAAAGATATGTGGCAATATTATAATGACATTGGCTTTGGTAAAAAAGTTGGCACAGGGTTTCCGGGGGAGGCAAGTGGCATATTTCG
>CANISK010000171.1 GCA_947470205.1 Neisseriaceae bacterium
ACACGAATGCAACGAAAAAAATCCACAGTCAAATTTACAAATCAATCAACAGTTAGAAATTAATCAATCGATAAAAGAGTTCTCTATATTAGACTTGGTGAAAATTGACAAAATGATGCAAGATTATTGTGACTTACTCTTCCAACATTATGATAATCGCGATTTATACGCAATAATGTCAGAAGCACAGGTGGGAATAGATAGAACTTATTATGCAAAATTGCTCTCAATAATATGGGAAGGATGTGAAAAATACAAAGAATTTACATCATATTTATTTAATTATCTATTTAATATGAAAATGGTCAGCTTGGTTCCATCAAAGTCAATTAAAATTTCGGCCAAAGAAAAATATGAAGTGTACACACACCAACATCATGCGTTATTAATTATTTCAAACAAAGACACCTTATATAAAAATTTATATAAAATATTCATTGATATTAGTAATAATCTTAACATTGAGCAAGATTATTTGGTTTTACAATTTATACAAGATGTAAATACAACAGAAAAATTTGATATAACAAATTTGAGAGTGTATCAAATTTTGATGAATGATTTAACAGGGCAATACAGAGATGAAAAAATACATGCCATAAAAGAAGCAATTAAAAAACAAAAAAATAACAATTATGATAATTTGGATGCATTAACACAATCTGAATTAGATACAATGCCACTGTAACACCGCAACTATTCAGCCGTCATTACGCGAACCTAAATAGGAGTAAATCTCAAGTGTTTATGAGATTGCCACGGGGCTTTACCCCTCGCAATGACGAGCGTTTATACATAGGCTGAATAGTAACGTAACACCTACATTCTGCAAAAAAATTTTAATGAATTTTTGTTTCCACTAAAATATACTCTAATGTAGAGTAATCTATCGGCTGCGCCTTTGGTATATCATTGTAACGTTTACCAATTGGAGCAATCACTGGTATGACATATTTTGATACAAAATTTTTATCAGTATTGACTAAAAGTAAATCACCAAGATCTACATCATCAAGAATGGTGTTACGCACCTCTATCTTCGGTGGTTGATTTTTTTCCATTTGTGTCACTTGAATATTTGACACCGAAGGTGCAACAATGCAATCTGATTCATTAGGATGATTTGTGATATTCTTGATTGGTTGCTTATTTGATGCGTCAACATTAGAATTTTTCACAGGTTCAACAATATTTGCTGTATGGTGAATTGCTGTATGTTCTATTTTGGTATCTATTTTTTCTGTCATAACATTTGTATATATTGGTTGTGACGAGGGAATAGTTTTCGATGTCTGATTATTAACATTTTTTGAGTATGTATTTGTTCTATTGGTTGGAGCGTTTTGAGATCTTGATGGGTTTGTGTTGTTATTGATATCATCTTTCGTATTCACCATTTTATTTACTTGGGTGTGTGGTTTTGTCGGAATTTGATTGTTATTATTTGTATATCTACTATTGTTTGATTTAAATGGACCTTGTGGTAAAGGTTTATTGGTATTTTTGTTTTGTATATTCGACTTTTGATTTGATTGAGGATTGGCTTTAAAAATAGCGCTCAATTTATCAACAATTTTATCAAATAAAGATTTGTTGGTAACTGGAGCTGGTGTACTTGGCATAATTCCTTTTACTACTGCCTTTTGCTCTACCAGTGTTGTTTTCTTTTCTTTATTAAGAAATTCTGGACTAATATCTTGAATACTTTCAACCAAACTAAAACTATGCTTTTTCGATAAAAACTCATAACTATCATTGCCAATTTTTTTAATTTTATACTGTGGTGAATCCATGTGAACATTAGGTATAAGAACAATTTGCACATTCATCCTATTTTCAATTCGCACCACATCTTCACGTTTTTCATTGAGTAAATAGGTTGCAACCTCTACGGGAAGTTGCACATGTAATGCCGCGATATGATTACTATTTTTTACTGCCTCTTCTTGAATAATGCGTAAAATATGTACAGCTATAGATTCTATTCCACGAATCGCCCCAACCCCAAAACATCTCGGGCATGATATGGTGGTAGATTCTTCAAGAGAGGCCTTTAGTCTCTGTCTGGATAACTCTAATAAACCAAATTTGGATAATTTACCCATCTGAATTCTGGCTCTATCTACAGTCAACTGAGATTTAAAGAAGTTCTCTACCTCACGTTGATTGCGTTGATTTTCCATATCAATAAAATCAACCACCACAAGACCTCCCAAGTCTCTGAGTCTCAGCTGTCTTGCAATTTCGTCTGCAGCTTCTAAGTTAGTAGTGAAAGCTGTGGCTTCTATATCTGCACCTTTGTTTGATTTGGCTGAGTTTACATCAATTGCAGTTAATGCTTCTGTGTGATCAATTACAATCGCACCGCCAGATGGTAGATTTACAGTCCGAGAATATGCAGTTTCAATTTGATGTTCGATTTGAAATCTTGAAAAAAGCTGCACATCATCATGATAATGTTTTATCCTATCAACAAAATGCGGCATGATGCTTGCCATAAAATTTTGCGCCTCAGTAAATACTCGTTCTTCATCAATCAATATCTCCTCAACATCAGAAGAGAAGTGATCACGAATGGAACGAATAACCAAGTTACTTTCTTGATATATCAAAAACCTGTCGTGCTGTTCTGCTGCATTTCTAATTGCATCCCAAAGTTTTAATAAATAATTTAAATCCCATTGCAATTCTTCAGTTACACGCCCCAATGCGGCTGTTCGTGCAATTACACTCATACCAGCTGGAAATGTGAGCTCGGATAATACTGATTTTAATTCATCCCGTTCATCGCCACCTATTCTACGAGATATTCCACCAGAGCGTGGATTGTTTGGAATTAGAACTAGATATCTACCCGGTAGGGATGCATATGTGGTAAGCGCTGCACCTTTGTTGCCACGTTCATCTTTTTCTACCTGTATGATAACCTTAGTACCTTCTTTTAGTTTGGTAAAATCTCTATGTTTAGCGCTCTCTGAAATGTATATGGAATCAATTTCTTTAAATGGTAAAAAACCTTGTTTATCAGTACCATAATCAACAAAACATGCCTCCAATGATGGCTCTACTCTGGTTATGACACCACAATAAATGTTGCCTCTACGCTGTAATTTACTATTGGTTTCTATATCAAAATTGATTAATTTCTTACCATCAACTAAAGCAACGCGTAACTCCTCATGGTGAGTTGCATTAAATAGCATTCTTTTCATATTAACTTTATCCTTTTGTTTTATTGGTGTATGGTTAATATGAATACAAAATATCTAATCACTTATAAATCATTTAAAAGTGTTGCAATGCATTATTTACTTAAAATCATACTTAAAGAAATATTTTTGTAATTATTTTTTATTACATTTTATTTAAATTATATACTCAAAGTATTTGCGTTTCAACACAGTTGAAACCATAGATACAATGAGTGTAGTACAAAATTTTAAGTTAATCTTCATTATGGCAATTATCAATATTCTGTATTCATATAAACATTTTATTGTATTTATATACTCGAAGTATTTTTATAGAAAATTAATTATTCGCATTCGTAGTCAAAATAAGTTACAATATGTCCCTATTGA
>CANISK010000172.1 GCA_947470205.1 Neisseriaceae bacterium
AGTTTCATTACCTGAAGGCGTGGAAATGGTAATGCCAGGAGATAATATCAGTATCAATGTAGCACTCATTTCTCCAATTGCTATGGAAGAAGGACTACGTTTTGCTATTCGTGAGGGTGGCAGAACAGTTGGTGCCGGTGTTGTATCTAAAATCTTAGCATAATAAAAGGTGACACATATGCAACAACAAAAACAAAATATCCGTATTCGTTTAAAATGTTATGATCACGTGCTGATAGATAAATCAGCACAAGAGATTGTAGAAACAGCGAAGCGTACAGGTGCGGTAGTAAGAGGTCCAATCCCATTGCCAACCAAGAAAGAACGTTTTGATATCCTAAGATCACCACATGTAAACAAAACATCACGTGATCAATTAGAAATCAGAACGCATTTACGTTTAATGGAAATTATTGAACCTTCGGATCGTACCATAGACGCTTTAATGAAATTAGACTTGCCGGCGGGAGTAGACGTTGAAATAAAACTCCAATAACATACTCTTTGCCTTTGAAACCTGTACGTTGTTGGAGATAAAAAAATTGCTCCTTATGGACGCATTAGTCCACCGCGTCGCAATTTTTTTATCTCCTCCTAGTACAGATTTCAAATCCTTCGAGTATGCACTCTGCCATCGTGATTACTTTATTAATTACAGATTATAAATTCTTTAAAAAACCCTTCTTTTCTATAAACATCATATCAAATGCGAATTAAGAGCTAAAAATACTGTCATTCCCAACTTGATTGGGAATCCATGTTTTTATTTATTATACTGGATTCCCGCCTGCGCGGGAATAACAATTAAACTATTGCTTTGATTAAATTTATTTTAGCTCTTAATTGGCATTCAAATATCAAATTATCAATAAATGGATAATATACATGCAATTAACATTAAAACAAATCGCATCTATGTGTGAAGGAGTATTATCTCCAAATTCAAACCCAGATATAATCATAAATAATGTAGTTATTGATAGCCGAGCAGTTATGCCACAATCACTATTTGTGGCAATTGTTGGCGATAACAACAATGGACATAATTTTATTCAATCTAGTTTTGATAACGGGGCAAATAGTGCTATTGTAAATCATACTCATGATGTCATGTATCCAAATTGCATTATAGTTGAAGATACCACGCTCGCACTTGGTTTATTAGCAAAAAACTATCGAAATACATTTACAAATATACCAATTGTTGCAATTACAGGAAGTAACGGCAAGACCACCATTAAAGAAATGCTCAAAAAAGTCTGTGAAGTAGAGTTTGGTGAGGAGCATGTACTTGCATCTAAAAATAGCTTTAATAATCAATGGGGGGTGCCACTTACCATTCTTCAAATTAGACCAACACATAAAGTGGTGATATTAGAAATGGGCATGAATCATCATGGTGAATTGCATTATTTATCTGAAATAGCCCACCCCACAATTGCAACGGTTAATAATGTGTTATTGTCTCACGTTGGATTTTTCAAAGATTTAACAGATATAGCCCATGCTAAAGGCGAAATATATGATGGTATTCATGGTGACAACGTAGCACTTATTAATACTCAAGTACCATATCACACTATGTGGGTAGCCAACTTAAGACAGCGTAATTGTAAAATGGTGAGGTTTGGTAGCGATGGTGAACTGTGTTATTTACAAAATGTAGATGATGATGGTAATATTAATATTATGACTAAAAATGGAGAAGTGAAATTTAAACTAAATGTATTGGGTGATCATAATATATATAATTCAGTCACTGTGGTTGCACTTAGTATATTAATCGGGTGCTCTATTTCATCTATTGAAAGCGGTTTAAAGCAATATACCCCATATTCACATAGGATGGAAAAATTTAGCGCATTTAACGGTGCGATTATTATTGATGATAGTTATAACGGGAATCCAGACTCGGTCAAATCAGCCATATTGGCGGTCGCCAAATTACCAAAGCCATTGTGGATGGTATTTGGTGACTTGGGTGAGTTAGGTGCATACACTGAATCAGAGCACATAAAATTGGGTGAATTTATGCACTCTCATCACGTAGATAATCTTCTAACTATTGGTCAATACACTTTGTTGACTGGAAATAAATACATAGAATGCACAGGTGATATAAATTCATGGTGCCATTTTGAGTCTATAGATAATATTGTACAATATTGCAAATCAAATCTTCCAGAAAACGCCACATTGCTTGTTAAAGGTTCAAATAGCATGCAATTATGGCAAGTGGTAAATCAGTTAAAAGAGGAAAAATAAAATGTTATTATTACTAACTCATTACCTAGAAAAATTTATAAAAACTTTTCGACTGTTTGACTATGTATCATTTAGAGCAGTTACATCTTGTTTATTTTCACTATTGTTATCTATTATCGCAGGTAACCCCATAATCAAATGGCTAACTAAATTAAAAGTAGGGCAAACAGTCCGTACTGATGGCCCTCAAACTCATTTAGTTAAAAGTGGTACACCAACAATGGGTGGGGTGCTTATTATATTATCAGTTACTATCACTACCTTACTATTCACAGATCTAAAAAATCTCTACATCTGGTTATTATTGTTTGTATTGATAGGCACTGGCTGTATAGGTTTTATTGATGATTATAAAAAAGTAGTCTATAAAGACCCAAATGGATTATCAGGACGTAAAAAAATTATCTTTCAGACTATAATTGCAATTGTAGTGGGTATATTTTTATATTATATCGCTAAATTACCAGGGGTAACTCATATTATTATTCCATTCGCCAAAAATACCACATATCCATTTGGTGTGGTTGGATTTTTAATCCTTACATATTTTGTAATAGTGGGTAGCTCAAATGCCGTTAATCTTACAGATGGTTTAGATGGTCTTGTGTCTTTTCCTGTTATTACTGTGTCTCTTGGATTATTAGTTTTTGCGTATATTGCAAGTAATAAAATTGCATCAAATTACTTACTTCTTCCCAATGTAATTGGTGCGCAGGAGATTGTTGTGTTTTGTTGTGCATTGGTTGGTGCATGTTTGGGTTTTTTGTGGTTTAATATACATCCTGCACAAGTTTTTATGGGAGATGTGGGGGCATTGTCATTAGGTGCCACACTGGGCACTATAGCAATAATAGTGCGACAAGAGCTCGCATTTGCAATCATGGGTGGTGTATTTGTGATGGAGGCATTGTCTGTAATGATCCAAGTGGGGTATTACAAAATGAAGAAAAAAAGAATCTTTTTAATGGCACCCATACACCACCATTTTGAGCTAAAAGGTTGGACTGAAAATCAAGTGGTGGTGCGTTTTTGGATAATTAGTATTATCTTATTGTTAATTAGCTTGTCTACCATCAAGCTACGCTAATAATTGTTCTTCTAGTTCGTCTAGTTCTTTTAATAATTGTTCTTCTAGTTCGTCTAGTTCTTTTAATAATTGTTTGTCTAGTTCGTCTAGTTCTTTTAGTTCTTCTGGTTTTTCTGGTTTTTCTGGTTTTTCTGGTTTTTCTGGTTCTTTTAGTTCTTTTAGTTCTTTTAGTTCTTTTAGTTCTTTTAG
>CANISK010000173.1 GCA_947470205.1 Neisseriaceae bacterium
ATCTCAACCCCACAAATAATTCAAATTTATTAAACATATTTTTTCTTTAGTAAATTTTATAAGGGTTACGAAGTCCGTGCATCATGTATACTAAGAATTGCTTGATTTGATTTGGGTCAATATTCATTAATATTCCATCTTCATACATATCTTGTGCCATCTGACTTAATTCCACAATATTCTCTTCCATAATTTTAATTTTTTCAACACAAGACACCCTCTCTCCACTTTCTGTCAACCATATTGGCATTTTGTCTATTGTATTTTTTTTCATTGATTTTTATGAAGCTTTCGCTTTGATGTTTTTTTTGCATGGTTAGATTTTTTTATCGTTTTATTATGTAATCCGGTATTTGTTTTGTTTTGTTTTAGTTGTTTTGTTAATTTTTGTGTTCTTTTTTTTAATTTTGTTTTAATCTTACCGCTTGGTAATGATTGATTTCTAACGTTCTCAAAAGTTTTTACCTCTTGTATATGACCATCTGCGTCCACATTTTGTGCGACAATACGCTTAACGCCGTTGGTATGGGATCTCCAATATGAATTGTATTGTGATATTTTAATTGATTCACCAGTTCTTGGGGAGTGAATAAATTGGTTATTACCCACATACATCCCTATGTGAGAATTTCTGCGTCCCCTTAAGGTATTAAAAAAAATTAAATCTCCTGGTTTTATTTCAGATAATTTTACTTTAATACCCACTCTTGCCATTTCACTTACAGTACGAGGTAATGTGACCCCCATGGATGTTTTAAAGACATATTTAATAAAACCACTACAATCCATGCCTGTCTCTGGAGTGTTACCCCCCCATTTATATGCTATACCCATTAAACTTGTAGCTTGGATTAATATCTCACCAATTGCATCTGGTTTTTGTGGTGTATCATTTTGATTATCATCTTCATCTTGGGAATCTTCATTTTGAGAATTTGTTGGTTGATCATTTTTATCATCTTGTGGTGTTGTTATATCGTTGTTTGTAGATATTACATCATCAGTATTTTTGTTGATGATTGGAGCTGATGAAATATTGTCAGCATTAATTTTAAATATCATGCCTAGCAATACAATAAATAACAAGAATAATTGATAAATTTTTTTTATTTGCATAATATATACTTAAAGTATTTGAAATTTGGTACTCGTCAAAAATAAAAAATTTATGAGTGCTGTTGTATACTGTAGCATGTAAGGAATAAATTTTTTATTTTTAACAACGTTCAGGTTTTAAAGACGAAGAGTATAGTATAATAACTCACTTATTTTTAGAAATACAACCAATATGAACAAAGATTATGAATTTAATAAACTAACTAAAAGATTGCGAAGTGGTGTTAGTAAAGCTATCCATGATTATAACATGATTGAACATAATGATTTAATAATGGTGTGTCTATCTGGGGGAAAAGATAGCTATACTTTACTTGATATGTTACTTAGTTTGCAGAAAATTGCTCCGATTGATTATCAAATAATCGCGGTGAATCTTGACCAAGGTCAACCCGGTTTTCCTAAAGATATATTACCACAATATCTCGAAGGTATTGGGGTTAAATATAAAATTATCACCGAAGATACATACTCCACAGTTAAGAGGATTATCCCCGAAGGCAAAACCACATGTAGTTTGTGCTCACGCCTAAGACGTGGAATTTTATACCGCGTAGCTCGTGAACTCGGGGCAAATAAAATTGCACTTGGGCACCATAGAGATGATGCGCTTGAGACTTTATTTTTAAATATGTTTTATGGTGGCAGAATGAAAAGTATGCCACCAAAACTTGTATCAGACGATGGAAGTAATGTTGTTATCCGTCCGCTTATCTACTGCAAAGAGAAAGATATCGAGGAATTTGCATGCGGAGAAAATAGCAAAAAATTCCCCATCATACCTTGTAACCTATGTGGCTCTCAACCCAACCTACAAAGACAGGCGATAAAAGAGATGTTAGTGGAATGGAACAAGAGATTTCCGGGTAGGATCGAGAGCATGTTTAGAGCGATGAAATATATCACCCCATCTCATTTGCTTGATAGCACACTTTTTGACTTTAGCAATATCAAAAAAAGTGATACACCAGTTTTGGATGGAGATATTGCGTTTGATAAAGAAATTATTCAATCAGCTCAGGTTATTGTAGATTTTAATACCTGATAATTTTAACAAACATTAATAAGCAGTATGTTATCTGGATTCCCGCCTGCGCCATATCGTTATACATTTATAACTAATTCACCGTATAGGGAATTAGCAAGGCATTTGGTAATTTTAACATCAACTATTTCACCGATTAACCTACTATTGCCTGCAAAATTTACCACCTTGAAGTTTTCTGCACGTCCACTGAGATGAGTATCATCTTTTTTTGATATGTTTTCGACTAAAACTTTTTGGGTGGTATTTAGCATATTGGCACTAATTTTATTTGTGCTGTCAAGGAGTTTTGCTTGTAGTTTATGTAGTCTTTGTAATTTGACCGCTTGAGGCGTGGTGTCCATAATTGACGCTGCTGGGGTACCTGGGCGAGCTGAGAATATAAAACTAAAACTAGCATCATAGCCAATATCTTCGACTAACTGCATGGTTTTTTCAAAATCTTCCTCTGTTTCCCCAGGGAAACCCACGATAAAATCTGATGAGAATGAAATATCTGGACGAAGTTTTTTAATTTTTCTCAAGATAGATTTGTATTCTAAACTAGTATAACCGCGTTTCATGGCTGCCAATATTCTATCTGATCCACTTTGCACTGGTAGATGTAGATGTGACACTAGTTTTGGGAGCTTAGCGTAACATTCAATGATACGACTCGTCATTTCATTTGGGTGCGATGTTGTGTAACGAATCCGTTTAATACCGTTTATTTCATGAATGCATTCTAAAAGCATAGCAAAGTCTGCGATATCTCCATCATCCATTAGCCCACGGTAGGCATTTACATTTTGACCAAGTAGATTTACTTCTTTTACGCCTTTTTGAGACAGGTTAATAATTTCAGTTATAACGTCATTGAATGGACGAGATATTTCCTCGCCTCGTGTATATGGCACCACACAATATGAGCAATACTTAGAGCACCCCTCCATAATGGACACATAAGCACTCACGCCAGTAACTTTTGGCTGTGGTAAATTATCAAATTTTTCTATTTCAGGAAAACTGATGTCTACCTGTGGTTTACCAGTATTTTGCTTTTTAGCGATGAGATCTGGTATGCGGTGTAATGTTTGAGGACCAAATACAATATCCACATATGGTGCACGTTTGATGATCTCCGCACCTTCTTGAGATGCAACACACCCCCCTACCCCGATTATCACATCTGGATTATTTGCCTTGATGTGTCTCACACGCCCCAAATCTGAAAATACCTTTTCTTGTGCTTTTTCACGAATGGAGCAGGTGTTAAATAAAATAACCGCTGCTTCTTCTGGGTTAGTGGTAATTTCATACCCATCAAAAGAATGCATGATATCTGATATTTTATCTGAATCGTACTCATTCATTTGACAACCAA
>CANISK010000174.1 GCA_947470205.1 Neisseriaceae bacterium
ATGGTTGGAGCTTTAAAATTTTAATCATAAGTTAATGTCCTTTAATTGAGGGTCATTATTATTAATTAGCTCAAAAGTCTCTAGTTGAACTCCATAATTTTGTACTTTAAAGGTTAATTTATAAATTTGCCCAACGCTACCAGACAGTGTTTGATCAATATATTCATCTAATATGCCTCTGATAAAAACTATATTTTTATTATGAATAATTTTAACCGTATTAATAAAGAAATTCTGTGAGATATTATTTTCATGTATAACTTCAGCAATGTTTGCTAATTTACCTTTTAATAATGCCTCGTATTTTGATGCAATGAATTTTAAAACCTCTTGATGTTGTGCATCTACATTATCTGGTGTAACGTTTAACATCAGATCTAAAACATTACGACTTAGTATCGTTAAATAATTGTTGGAAACCTGTTGCTGTCCAACCCATAGTTTGGTTTCGGGAGCTACCTGCGGAACTAAGATAATTTTTTCTTTATTAATACACATCATCAATACAATAATTAATAATGCATTGGCTAATATGGACAATGATAATAAGCGTTTAAATAATGCATAATTACGTTCTAATGAATTTAATTGTTGGTCAAAATTAAATCTATCCATAATTAACCTGCTACGTGTCTAATGGTTGATACGGGGAAAGCACCATCTCTTGTTAAGAGTGAGATTTTCTTACTACGAGGTAAATAATAATAAACTAAATGTAAAATATATCCCCTTGGTTTATCCACTCTTATTTTTTTTAAAATCATAGCATTTGTAATAATTACCACCAAAGTTAAAATAAACCCAATAAAATTTTGAATAAGTAAAAATATACCGAATGGCAACATCAAAAATACTATTTCGTCACGTTGCCATAATAAAAAATATGATTTATTTATTTCTCTTGGTATAAATAAGCATTTCATTTTACGACCTCATTCTTTGGATTAAAGCTACCTTTTACACCTTGTAAATTGTTTAAATGGTGCTGAGTGCCTTTTTCTTTTTTGTTTTTGTATTTAACAAAACCTATTGCAAAAACAACAACCGCAGCAAATAAAATAAAGATATCAATCATATAAACATGATTTTTTAACATGGCTATTGGACTATCTCCAGTAGCTCCAAATATTGCTGTAATAATTTGCGGTCCAAACTTTAGAGCTAGCGATAATCCTAGCACAGGGAACATAACTTTCATTGAAGCAAAGCCTGCAACAGCAGCACATGCCCCCAAAAATCCCAGAAAAATAAAAACCGAACCTAATGATCCAGTTAAATATGCGGTTAACTGAGTAACTATTGGAGCAAAATCCTGATTACCTGTTGCTGCAAAAGCGAATATAGGAACGAAAGCCGAAGCAATTATTAGTTTAGTAAATGATTTTTTCATAATATTTTATCTCCATTAAATACATTGTTTTGGTTTATGTTGTTTAAGTGCAGGGTTTTTGTGTGCTTTATGTTTTGTTTTCGAAACATTGTGCCTAGGTTTAATTATTTGAGATGTAATAATTGGTTTTATTACAGGAGTAGGGGTAATTTCTGGCTCTAATAGTTGATAATCCTCCTGGTACATCAACTCAGTTGGTTTATCGCAGCTTTCACAATAATAATATTGCTCATTTATAACTTGGGTAGATAGCGCTTTTGGTGTAAACATTACTGGTGTGCTGCTACAACCAAAAGATACCACTCCAACTAATACAAACACTGCCAAGCTATACGCTATTTTTTTATTTAACATTTTATAAACCCATTGAAAAAATATCTATCGTGTTTTTAGTTAGATTAATTCCCACAAAATACAACGTAGTGCTAGTTCCCCCCAATAATCGTAAAATACGATATTTTGATAATAAAGAACTATCTGTATATGTTTTAGAACAAGCAAAATTATTCTGGATAGAGGTTGAACGACTGCAACGATAAAACAGTGGTTGAACCTCTCCTGTTGTAATTAGCATATCTGTGCCAACATTTGTTATATCCCATGCAGCTACCATAGCTGGAATTATTTGGTTATTACTATCAGTTATTGTATTCACCTGCTGTTGTATCGGGTTTCCATGTCCCACAACTGTATCAATTACAAATAATGCTGGTGAATTAGTTGTTGTATTAGCAGGATACATTTGTGAAAATTCTGAACCCAAACCCCAAAATCCGTATAAAACATGTGTGCCTTGGCGATAATATGTAGAATTATCTAAGTTTTGATATGTGGCTATTGGTGTGGTTAAATTAAATGAAGAAAACCCAAAATATCCATTATTTAAAAAGGTATTATTGGCAAATAAGCTATTTGATGCTGAATCCCAATCGAATGATGTAGTTGTTATGCTTGAACCAGTAATACCGGTTTGGCTTAAATCAACTGTATTTGTACTTTGTATCATAGGATCAAACACATTAAATGTAGTTGGCGTTTTAGTATTAAGCCAAGTTAATTGATAAAAATTAGGTAAACAAGCATCACCGTTTGTAATATTTATCTTAGGTAATCCTGTTTGATTTGTGATATTACCTGTAGTTACATCAATACCTACACCTGTACCACCACCGTCCCCATTAACTAAAATAACTTCATTGCCATACTTATAAATACAATTAGCTGTATATTTAGTATTTAACATTGAATCGATTGAAGTTAATGAGTTAATGCCTGAACTATGCGCAGGATTGCTACTATCTCCAGAATTCCCAGATGAACTCCCAACACCACACGCAACAATTAATGATGATAATGTAGTTACAAGAAGAAGATAGTTTATATATTTGATTTGCAAAATTAAAACCCCCTAAAAATTAATTTGTCTATGGGGTATTTTAAAAGATTGTATGGTGAGCGGTACTCGCCCATTTGGCGAGTTAATGAATTATTTTTCTACTTAAGTTATTGAGTTTTGATATATTGAGGGGATATAACTCGCCAAAAAGACGAGCTAGATTTTAAAATGGATTTTATGATTATATTAGCTTAATTTGGATAAGTATTTGTATGATACGTTGGTTAATAGATGGGCAGATGTTGAGGCGAAAGAAATACTAAATAAGAAAATTGAAGAACAAAAACAAATTCAAATAGCAAAACAAAAACAACAAGAATCTAACGCTAAGTTGCAAGCCAATGAACAAAAAAAATTAATGGTTGCAGTTGAATGGAATAATTTAACTAATGAACAACAAGAAAAATATACTAAATACGCCATCTATTTAATTAATAAGTATACCCAAAAATTAAATATATTTCCAACAATTGTAGAGGATTTGCCTATATGTTGCTTTGCAGTTAGTCAAAGTAAGTCTTATAACTTAAGCATTGAAGGATTTTGCAAAACTATATTGAATGAATTACTACATGTTGTTTAACCTCCGCACTATAATGAACCCCTAATTTAAGACACACCACATAGAAACAAATTAGTTAAAATAATGGTAATTTAATTTGTTTAAAAGGTATCTAAAATGAAAAAATCTAGTTATGA
>CANISK010000175.1 GCA_947470205.1 Neisseriaceae bacterium
CTTTAACTTTAAAGCTGTTATCATAACTAGATTTTTTCATTTTATACACCTTATAAACAAATTAATATTACCATTATTTTAACTAATTTGTTTCCATGTGGTGTGTCTTAATTTATGGGTTCATTATATTAAAAGAAGGTTGGGATAATCCAAACGTATTTCAAGTATGCGTATTACAAGATAGCACCAATGCCTTTAAACGCCGTCAGCAAATAGGCAGGGGCTTACGCTTATGTGTGAATGGTAATGGTGATAGGATATCTGATATTAGCGTAAATACTTTAACCGTGGTGGCTGGTGAGTCATTTAAAACCTTTGCTAATAACTTACAAAATGAGTATACAACAGATACTAACATTAATTTTACTAGTGTACTACCAATTAAAAACCAAAATAATAAAGTAGAAATAGAGTTAAATAAACGCGTATATAATGGCTTAGACGGTAACTTTAAGAAATTATGGAACAAGATAAATGCTAAAACTATTTATACCGCCACATTAGATAGTGATGCATTAGTATTAAAGGTTGTTGATGCTCTAAAAGATACGCTCAATGCTAATACTATCTCAGTGGATAAAGTTAATATTCAAAGAAATAGAGTTAATATCGACAATGCTGGTATATCTGGTAATTTACGTGGCTTATCTGACATAAATCTTAATACCAATAACGACAATATTAATATAGTAAGTATATTAGCTGAGAGTACCAACTTGACTCGCAAAACCATAGTTAGTATACTGCAAAGCATTACACCTGAGCAGTTAAAATTAACTGAAGTCAATAGCAAGAAATTTATAAATGTAGTTGAGGTTGAAATAAACAACGCTAAAAATAATCTCTTAATTGATGGCATTAAATACCATAAATATAATGAGCTAAATTTATACGGTGTCGTTGATGAGGTAGATCATTGCTATGCACAGAGCTTATTTGATAGACTAGAGCATGGCTATAAAGATGATGTAAAAAATAGTGGTAATGTATTAGATACAAATCATCAAGAAGTTGCAGGGCTGCAGGAAGAGTTTAAAAACAAATTTTTATATAATGTATTGCGTTTCGATTCTAAACCAGAGGTGAATTTTTTAAGGGATTGTTTGGCTCGTGATGAAGTTAAAACTATCACCAAGTTGCCTAGTTGGTTTAAAGTAAATACTCCACTGGGAAAATACAACCCAGATTGGGCTTTGTTGGTTCAAAAAGACGGCATGGAAGAGGTTTACTTTATTGCAGAGACTAAAGGCGAGAGTTTTGCAACAAATGGAAGACCATCAGAACAAGCTAAGGTAAAATGTGGTAAAAAGCATTTTGTAGAGGCACTGAGTGTTGCTTATAAAGATGGAAGTGATGCTCGTGATATGCTGAATTTGATTTGACAATGGGCGGATTTGAATAAATTTTCTTCAACATAAAACATGATTATTGTTTATAATTTCATAAGCACAATTATGTAATCCAGCATGAAAATGATTTCATGCACTTATCATGTGTAACTATCACAAAAGATATCTAATAAGGAATTGTGCAAAAAAATTTCTTAGGCGCACTTTATGTTAAAAATATTTCAACTGGTAATACCAGTCACACAAACAGTACAAAAAACATTGCAACAAAAAACATTGCAACAATATGTTTTTCATAAAATCAATAGCAATAATGGCAATCCATTTTTACCGCTTAATTTTACTGAAATAATCAAAGGCAATCGATCATCTTTATATGCCTCGGCTAATTTTTACAAAAAAAATACAATCGAAGAACAAATAAAAATATTAAAAAATTTACATCATGAATTTAAAATCAACCAAATGTTATTATTGGCTATAGAGCTAATGCCAGATGCACAAAATTTATTAATAAATTACAAAGAACCAAATAAGCTAAATATTTTTAACTGTATAAATGATCAATTGGTTGGACTGCAAGATTACACGGCACCAAATATAGCACAATTAGAAATCGTAAATAACTGGATTAACTTAACAATTAATCATAGCGAATCTTCTATACACTTGGGATGTTGGGGTGGAATTGGTAGAACTGGAGTATATCTGGCGGCATATTTAATGAAACATTTCAAAATGAACCCAGATCAAGCGGTGAATAAATTAAGATTATCGTATCATAATCAAGCGGTCGAAACAAAAGAACAAAAATTCATATTGGAAGAATATTACAAATATTTAAACCCATTTTCAAAGTACACTCATGCAAATTTTGAGGCACATAAAACTGGAGCAAAAATAGATCCGAATATAATCAATGGGTCACTGAGGATCAACCTTTAACTCGATGTTTTAGTTGTTGCTAATGAGATTTATTACCCAAGCATTTATCGTTATCACCAAACTAATCATCATATTTATTATGGTTGTCATTATGAATGATAATATTTACAAAATCACGTAATAAATTTGCATCCAAATTTAACAACACATCATCAAAGATATCACCATCCACATTAAATTCAATTTGCGATCAATACTAATCTTAATATCTTTAATTATCTCAACTTGTGTATTTGATAAACTTACCACTTGATCAGAGGTATTCAAAGTCTCAACTGCATTTGCGATATAAAACATATTCATTATTTTTTTAAAATCCTTGTTAAAAAACTTTACCAGGAGAGCTATTATATATATATTCTTGGGATGCGATCATTCAAACCACATAATATTTCGTAACTGATAGTGTTACATAGCTCTGCAATTTCATTAATCGATACTGACTGTCTTCCATGTGTGCCAATTAATAACACTTCATCATTTACATAAGCGCTATCATCTGAGCCAATATCCACCATAAACATATCCATACAAATATTACCTGATATGGTATATTTTTTGTTATTAATAATAACTGAGCCGAGATTAGATAATGCTCGTCTATAACCGTCTCCATACCCTATTGGTATGGTGACTATTCTTGTGGATTTGTGAGTGACGTAAGTGTGATTATAACTAATGCCTGCATTTGCACCCACTACTTTAAAATATGTAATTTTAGACCATAGACTAAAACATGGTTTTATGTTATTATATAAAGTTTCATATCCAATGCTAGTATTTTCTAGTGTATGTGGAAGATAACCATAAGACATAAGCCCCGGTCTTATCATATCAAAAATTGCATTTGGGTAATTTATCACCCCACCAGAGTTGTTTAAATGACACAACACATTTGGGTTTATTTGCTTGACTTGATGTGCAATTGTGCTAAATTGATTGATTTGTTGTTGGGTAAATTCATCATTTACTATTTCACTATTTACTAAATGTGAGTATATACCCTTAAGGTTAAAATATGGACTATCCAAGATAAAATTAATCAAATCCCAAGCGTGAATAACACTAATCCCCACCCTATTAAGACCGGTATCTATTTTAATATGCACATTGGCTTTTTTTTGATATAATTCACAGTATGA
>CANISK010000176.1 GCA_947470205.1 Neisseriaceae bacterium
CATAGCAGCAAATAATCCAACCTGCCCAACTTTTATATTCATAGTGCACTTTCAAAATAATTTATTTGATAGTGATTATTGTACCTGATTTATCTTGTATTAATGAAATAATTAGTAAAATTTTTCATTAAAGATCAATTGGCATGGGGTAATCTGTAAATATTTAGCAATCACTCCATAATACATTTTTATAGTCATCGCAAATTTGCACAAAAAGTGTTATAATTTCATTTTGCCAGTCTATTTATAACGCTTTTATACTAAAATACTTATCGTATAATGCGAATTAAGAGCTAAAAATCCTGTCATTCACGACGGCTTATGGAATGACGGTGTTCGTTAATTTCTTATGTCGAGTTAGAGTAATATGTAAAAAATGTATCATGTACCAAGAGAATAGTTCCAAGTTTATGATAAAGAATAACAAAACATGAAAAAATTATTATTATGCACGATATGCGCCTACACATCATTTATATATGCAAGTAGCAATAATCAAATTGGGTTACAATCTTTATTTTATCTGTTTGTTATTATGCTATTTGTAGTGTTATCAAGATTCATCACTAAAATTAATCAACCAATGGTGCTAGGTCAATTATTGTGTGGAATTTCATTGGGAGTATTGGCGCATTATAAACTTTTTACTCTACAAGACATTGCGCACAATCCAATAATTTATTTTTTAGCAGAACTTGGAAGTATATTTCTACTCTTTGAAATTGGACTCGAGTCATCCTTGTCTGATATAAAAAATGCTGGATATCATGCAATAATCGTTGCAATTGTTGGAGTTGTATTGCCATTTATATTAGGGTATTTTGTCTTAGTTCCATATATATTACATTCAAACGACATATCACTTCAGTTATTCTTTGGGTCGATGTTAGCGGTTACATCCACTGGAATCTCAGTAAGCGTATTTAAAGATTTAAAAATCCTCAAATCCCCACCTTGTCAGATTGTGCTTACAGCATCAGTTATTGATGATATCTGCGGGCTTATTTTGTTATCAATAACCACATCATTGGTTATCGATGGAGTTATTAACATTACAACAATGGGGTTTACACTGTGGTATGTATTATTATTTTTTACTCTTGGGATTGTATTTGGTGTGTTTATTTTACCTACACTCATGAACATCATCAGCAAAATCAATAATAATATTGATACTGGGATTTTATTTATAATCGCATTTTGTTTACTTATGTCGTATTGTGCAGGAAAAATTGGACTTGCTTTTATCATTGGAGCTTTTATTTCTGGTTTGTTGGTCAATGCACAATTATTTAAAAATTTTTTAAATAATGGTATTCATAATAATCAAACAATAAGTAATCATCAATTAGAAGAGCTAATCACCCCATATGGCAAATTTTTTACCCCGATATTTTTTATTTATGCAGGAATGCAAGTGGATATCATTGAGGCGTTAAATATCCACACGTTATATCTTGGAGCTGTGATTAGTTTAATTGCGATTATTGGTAAATTATTTTGTGGGATCTTTTTACCATCCACAATTAATAAATGGATAGTAGGCTTGGGCATGATGCCAAGAGGGGAGATTGGTCTTATTTTTGCACTCACAGGACTACAATTGCACATCATAGATCAAAACTTATTTACATCTATATTGCTAATGATAATCATCACATCAATAATCACCCCAATTGCGATTAATCACTGGCGCGATTGAACCACCAGTCACTTAATGCTATGTATTTTATTTACTTTTTCCCCATAGGGGGGAGTTGCAAAAGTAGAAATTTAGATTTATTGAGGTTATAATTTCAACTGATTTTTTAAAATTAAACATGTGGAATAATTAAATAACAATCGCTGAAAGTCATTGTCTGCACTAGATTCTACGGTATAATATTCGCATCCGCAGAATTTAAGTGCAACTTTTAAGGGTGACAAAAATGTGTCATTAGTAAATTGATAAAAAATAACTTGCAATTTGTATATTGTTATGATACAATTGCGGTTCGCACTTATTCAGTGCTTTTTATGTAAATAGTATTAGGTTGATCAATTGTAATCAACGCTTCGTTTTCCAAAATGAAGAAAATAACAAATAAGAAAGGATGTATACATGAGTCTTGGTTTACTCGGGCAGAAGCTTGGTATGACTCGTATTTTCGCAGATGATGGTAGCTCTATTCCAGTTACTGTGGTTTTAGTTGAAAATAATCGAGTAGTACAAATCAAAACTGCCGATACAGATGGTTATAATGCACTACAAGTGGCTTTTGGAAATAAAAAACCCAAACGTCTCACAAAGGCATTAAAAGGTCATTATAGTAAAGTCGGTGTTGAAGCTGGCAGTTGGTTACATGAATTTACTGTAACCACAGAAGAATTATCTAATTTCCAACCAGGTGGCACTATATCTGCCGATATATTTGCCCCAGGTAAAATAGTAGATGTAACTGGCACCTCAAAAGGTAAAGGTTTTTCAGGTGTTATCAAACGCCATCATTTCTCATCAAATCGTGCATCGCATGGTAACTCTAAATCTCACAATACCCCAGGTTCCATCGGACAACGACAAGATCCAGGTAGAGTATTCCCAGGTAAAAAAATGGCAGGTCAACTAGGTAACGTTAAAGTTACTACACAAAACTTAGAAATAGTTCGTGTAGATACTGAGCGTGGTTTATTGTTGATCAAAGGCGCTATCCCTGGTAGTATAGGCGGTAAAGTGATTGTTAGACCTAGTGTAAAGGCGGGGTAGCAAAATGGAATTAAAAGTTATTGATATTGAAAGTCAAGACATCACCTCAATGAGTGTGGATGAAAATATTTTTGCTAGAAAATACAATGAAGCATTAATACATCAAGTTGTTACAGCATTTTTAGCTAATGCTAGAAGTGGTACTAGAGCTCAAAAAGAAAGAAGCGAAGTATCCAAATCCACCAGAAAACCTTTCAAACAAAAAGGTACTGGTAGAGCTCGTGCCGGTATGGCATCTAGCCCATTATGGCGTGGTGGTGGACGTATATTCCCAAATCGTCCAGATGAAAACTTCTCACAAAAAGTAAATCGTAAAATGTATAGAGCGGCTATGTCCTCAATTTTATCTCAATTAGTGAGAGATGATAGATTTACAGTGGTAAATCATATAGCGATAGCTACTCATAAAACCAAACAATTTGTAGAAGTATTAAAAAAACTATCCGTTACAGATACCGCACTTATCGTGGTGGAAGAGCTTACTGAAGAGCTTCATTTAGCTTCAAGAAATTTACCAAATGTATTTGTAATTGAATATCATCAAATAGATCCATACAGTTTATTGCGTTGCAGTCGGGTGATCATCAATCGTAATGCTGTTGAAAAATTACAGGAGCAATGGGCATGAAAAAAGTAGATTTATATAATGTATTACTCACACCACTACTCACTGAAAAATCCAATTTA
>CANISK010000177.1 GCA_947470205.1 Neisseriaceae bacterium
AAGATAAAAATCAAGACAATCAGAATGACATTATTCTTCTTTTGGATGATGCTCATAATAAATTTACTTTTAGTGGAATTAAAACCAAACCCACGCCCTCTTTGTTGCAAGAATTTTCAGCTCCAGTAAAATTACATTATCCGTATACATTATCACAGCATATGCTAATTATCAACCATGATTATGATGAATTTAACCGCTTTGAACATCTACAAATTTTATTTATCAACCAAATTATAAATATATATCATGCTTTATTAAAAAATGAAGAACCAGTATTTGATAAACAATTAACTAGAACGCTACAATCCATTGTAAACAATGTGAATTTATCCCCAGAATTTAGGGCACTAATGCTAACAATTCCTACATTTAGTGACATGATAACTGAAATAGAAAATAT
Organism: Neisseriaceae bacterium; assembly: GCA_947470205.1. Taxonomy (GTDB): domain Bacteria; phylum Pseudomonadota; class Gammaproteobacteria; order Burkholderiales; family UBA11063; genus Aquella. The sequence continues at coordinate 404 of CANISK010000177.1, forward strand.
ACATCCAGTGCACTTGACACATGCTATCCAGTTTGTTATAAGTAGTATTGGGGAGGAAATTTTTGATAGCTTACTTGAGCAGTATAACTTAAACTTAGACACCAAGTATTCATTTAATAACCACGGTAGACGTGCATTTAAAAACAGTGCGTTATTTTATCTGATTCATGCAATGAATAAAAAACTTCCCAATAACCACACGCTACAACTGATTGAAACATTGTCTCTTGGGCAACTCCATAACTCAGACAACATGACAGATACTCTGGGGGTATTAACTGCCATTAACAACACCCCAAATGAGATTAGACACACAATATTTGATGAATTTTATAATAAATGGCACGATAATGAACTAGTTATGGATAAATGGTTTATGTTACAAGCAACAAGTAGTCTTGTAAATATATCACAATTAAACAAACTAATGGTAGATAAGGCATTTATTGCGACTAACCCGAATAAAATATATGCACTTCTTATGAGTTTTACCACCAATAGTGGCGTGTTTCACACTCCTGATGGGTATAGTTTTATTATTGATCAAATTATTGCAATTGATAAATTTAACCCAACTGTTGCCGCGAGACTAATGAGTGGATTTAACCAAATTGCCCAATTGAATGATAATTATAAGCAAACGGCAAAGGATATGTTACAAAAGGTTATCAAACATAGTGGTATATCTGATAATATTCTAGAATTGGTAGAAAAGATAATCTCAAATATTTAGAAAATCATTTATTTTCCCACCCTATTTTACAATTTGCGCAATTAAAATATTTTTCACAACAAGCACAACAAGCAATAAAAAAAAGAATTGAAGGGTTAAAAACAACCAAAGATGTTGAAGCTATAATGAATACTTCACCAGAAAAAACTAACTATCCAATGGATATCATCATAAAACTAGAGCTAACGCAAATCAAAGAACAAGGCATTAAAGATGTACAAGACGTATTACTATCCTCATTGCCAAATATTTTCAGCTTACAATTCAATTCATCTGTGCTCACAGACAATGTCATGACAATATTTGATATTGCACCACCGGAAACAGCACAATCAAAAATTGATCAAATTAATCAAAATCAAGAATTATTAAAACTCATAACAGGTAATACTAATTTACAAATCAAGATCATCGATAAGAAAGAAATAATCATACTAGAAGGTAATGAATTATACACAAGTACATTTAATGCACTTGAATTTTCTGGTAGACCATCTCCAAAGGGTGTTGAGATGCGTGGACAAAAATTAATTGACGAGTTTGGGAAATCCATAAACACTAAAACAAGCGAACATTTTTATGAGTTTCTTACAAAAAAACAACCTCCTAATGAAATCAATTATCAAGAAAATACTTTTGTAAAGTATGGTAAAGAGGTATTTTTAGGTGAATTAGCACGAAACACTTTTTTTAAAGATAATGATGCCGTTAAACAATATATGTCCAACAAGGCAGATGAAACAATGGAAGATTTTATTCAACAGAGTCTATTGAAATACCAGATGCCACTAAACGATAAGTTCGAAGAAGAATGGGCAGAAAAATGGGCAGAAGAATTAAAGCAATCTGAAAATTTATCAAACTTGCTTATAGAAAAATTAACACAATTATCAAAATCTAAAACGAAAGAATTGAAAAATAGTATTTATGGCATTTTAGAAAATAGTAGTCAAAATCAAAACGAACAATCATTAGAAAACTGTTCAATAATAAAGTACAAACAACAAAATGCTGATGCCTTGACAAATTCATCTTCAAAACAATCTATCACAAAAACATTATCAAACAAAATAGCTATAAATTTAATAGAGCGCATTCTTCCGCGAGCAGTTATTTTATATTATTTAAAAATGTCATAGGATTCTCTGCCTCAAAAATAATATGCGGTGGAGAACATGATAATACTTGGTGTATATGCACCTTCGTTGATACCCATATCATCAACCATATTTACACTGAAATAATAATCATACTCAATACGTAAGCCAACATGTGGGCTTGGCTTATATTCATACCCTGCACCTAAAATTGGCAAAATGGCACTTGAGCGTGCTTGTGTATTTCTCATCACTACCAAACCAACTGGGTATGGTACATAAGGAGATATAATTTCTGGGTTGGTAATGCTGTTGGTATCAAGAAATGCGTTTAGGTAGTTTACCCCAGCTCTACCAAATAAATTCATATTATCTGTTATGTTATATTTGCCAATTGCGGTTAAGTCTATTGCGTAAGAGTTAATATTGTTTACCGCATTTACCTGGGTTTGTAGAACAGATGTATTTTTAGTTGGATCAGTAGTCCAATGGCTAAAATCTTTATCAATATAACCTGCTGAATATGTGCAAACACCATTAAAATCACAAAAAGGTGTGCCACTTGCATAATTTTCATAATCGCCAAAATTGGTATATCCCAACTCAAAACTTAGATTTTTACTAATATTATATCCCGTGAATAACCTAAAACCAAAAGATGCAATATTGCCCGCCTGAAATGTCACTTTGGTATTAGTGGGATTTACAAAATTAATACCAGGGCCAACTCCTGCGCCAATATAAAATCCATTCAATATATCTTTAGTATTTTGATTGGTATTAAATAGTGTATCATCCGCATAAAGCAAATTAATAAAAAATAAAAAAATAAGTAAGTATTTTGATAAGTTTTTTAAATGAATGTGCTTAACCATCTTATAGCTCCTATGATTTCAATATTACTCAATGTATTAGCAGTAAGAGTTCATGTGTTATGACAGCGAAGATTAATGTTAAGAGCAAGCCACCTGGAATGTAGAGAAAATGTAATGTACTTTTTTATTGTGTATGAGATTGCCACCACTCAACGGCTCGCAATGACGAGGTACGTTAATTTGCTCTATTATTTAAAAGAAGCAGTTCGTGATGTACTTTTGAGATACTAGTCCATTATATTATCATATTATTAATATATTTATGATATAATAATCCATTAATTAATGATTTGACTAAAGGAATTTTTATAATGTCAATT
>CANISK010000178.1 GCA_947470205.1 Neisseriaceae bacterium
TCTATATGATAAGTACTTGTATCTTTCATAGTAACTAACTTTTTCTGACACATAGTTATTATGTATGTTCCATCTATTGATACATCTTTATTGTATAAAATAATTTCACATATATTGTTAAGAGTTTGTTGGTATATCTTTACGTCTCCCATTGGACTCTTAAAGAATGTTTCTAATTCACGACTAATCTGTGAGTATATATTATCATCCTGTTGTATATTTTGCATGAAATATGGAGGCGGTACCTGTCCAATGTTCTTACTTATTTGCAATGCTTTAGATGGATTAAATTGGAATGGGATGCTTATGATTCTCATATAAACAAACGATCCTTTTTATAAATATTGTTAGATTAATTTGAGATTTTTGTTAACTTTGCATTTTGCATATGCGGTCGCTCAAATGCCAATTAAGAGCTAAAATAAATTCAATTAAAGCAATATGTTAATTGTCATTCCCGCTGCATTCGGAAATCCAGCATAATAATAAAACCATGGATTCCCAATCAAGTTGGGAATGACAGCATTTTTAGCTCTTCATTCGCATTCAAATTCAAACGTTTAAAATAAATACATCATTCTTGATCTGCGACTACTTTTGCTATATCTACCAGTTTTGCTTCATCATCTAAGTCTATTAATTTAACCCCTTGGGCAGATCTTCCAGTTTCACGAATAGTTGTAACCGCAGTGCGAATTAACACCCCAGTGGACGTGATAACTATAATTTCATCATCATCAGTTACAATTTTTGCGGTGACAAGTTTTCCGTTACGCTCAGAGACCCCAATGGCGATAACACCCTGAGTGGAGCGAGATGCAAGACGATACTCAGACACATTGGTGCGTTTGCCAAATCCATTTTCGGTTACAGTTAGGACTTGTGCATTTTCGTCATTAGTGGTGAGGAGTGCTACCACACAAGCTCCCTTGATTAGCTTCATACCTTTTACACCACGAGCAATACGCCCCACATTTCTCACTTCACGCTCATTAAAACGAACCGCTTTTCCACCATCTGAGAATAGCATAATCTCTTGGTTACCATCAGTTAATTCCGCTCCGCGTAGTTCGTCATTATCGTCTAGGTTAATTGCAATTATGCCACGTGCACTAGGTCTGGCAAATGCGGTTAGGTCTACTTTTTTAACTATACCAAATTTAGTCACCATGAATATAAATTTATTAGGTGTAAATTCTGTAACATTCAATATACTGGTAATCTTTTCATTTGGTTGCAATGGTAATAAATTAACAATTGGTTTACCCCTGGCAGTTCTACTTCCTTCTGGTAGGTTATAAACCTTCAGCCAATATAAACGACCCAAAGTAGAAAAGCATAGTATATAGTCGTGCGTATGTGCCATAAACATAGTTTGGATTATATCGTCATCTTTAATATCCGCAGCAGATTTTCCGCGTCCGCCTCTTCTTTGTAGTTTATATTCATCTACTGTTTGGGTTTTGATATAACCACCTCTAGTTAGGATCACCACCATTTCACGCGGTTGAATGAGCTGTTCATCATCTATTAGAGAGTTATCAAGTACAATCTCACTTCTTCTTTTAGTGCCAAATTGTTCTTTTATGATATTTAATTCCGTATGAATAATTTGGTTAACTCGCTCTGGATCGGCTAAAATATCTAATAAATCTAATATATTTTTAATAATCTCACTATATTCATTTACTATTTTATCTTGCTCAAGAGCGGTTAAACGCTGTAGTCTCATTTCTAAAATTGCCTGAGTTTGCGTTTCAGATAGCTTGTATTTGTTGTCATGAAGTCCAAAATCTTGTGATAACCAGTCTGGTTTGATACTACTCATATCAGTGACATCAACTCGAGATAACATAGTGCCAACCAAGGATGCCTCCCAATCACGTTCCATGAGTTTGATTTTGGCATCCACTGGGGTGCGGGATGCTTTTATAATCGCAATTATTTCTTCTAAGTTAGCAAGGGCAATAGCAAGACCCTCTAAAATATGATTTCTATCTTTTGCTTTTTTTAATTCAAATATGGTGCGTCTTGTGACTATTTCACGACGATGAAAAATAAATTCCTCTAATATATTTTTTAGGTTTAATAATCTTGGTTGGTTATTAACCAGTGCCACCATGTTAATACTAAAAGAATCTTGCATTTGAGTTAGTTTGAATAGATTATTTAAAATAACATTTTCATTTTCATTTCTCCGAAGCTCAATAACCACCCGCATTCCATCCTTGTCAGATTCATCTCTAATCTCAGTAATACCGTCTAAAATCTTATCTTTAATAATGTCACCAATCCGTTCACAAAGCTTTGCCTTATTTACTTGATAGGGGAGTTCGTCAACTATAATTGCAGTTTTATCTTTACCGATTTCTTCAAAATGAGTGCGTGCTCGTGTAACAACTATACCACGTCCAGTTTTATATCCTTCATGAATGTTTTTTAATCCAAAAATAAGCCCGGCAGTGGGGAAGTCTGGCGCAGGTATTATTGATATAAGTTCTTCGATTGTGGTGTCTGGGTTATGGAGAATTGCTATACAACCATCAATAATTTCAGATAAATTATGGGTGGGGATAGATGTTGCCATCCCAACGGCAATACCGGTACTACCGTTGATTAGTAAATTTGGGAGCTTTGCTGGTAATACTGTGGGTTCATGTTCTGAGTTATCATAGTTTGGGCTAAAGTCCACTGTTTCTTTATCTATATCAGCTAACATCTCATGGGCGATTTTAGTCATTCTCACTTCAGTGTAACGCATTGCGGCTGCAGCGTCTCCATCCACAGACCCAAAGTTACCTTGTCCATCTATGAGCGGATTTCTGAGTGAAAAATCTTGCGCCATGCGCACAATGGTGTCATATATTGCAACATCTCCATGAGGGTGATATTTACCAATCACATCCCCCACAATACGTGCAGATTTTTTATATGGTCTATTCCAATCATTAGATGCTTCATGCATTGCATATAAAACTCTTCTATGCACTGGTTTTAGTCCGTCGCGGACATCAGGCAATGCACGTCCCACAATTACACTCATTGCGTAGTCCAAATAAGATTGCTTCATCTCTGTTTCAATGTTAATAGATATTACATCGCGCGCAAATTGTGGAGTTTGTTTATCATTCATATATTTATTGCCTTTTATTATACCTGTTTTTATCTTAGGGGATTTTACCATGAAACAAATTTGTTCTTAGATAAAATTTTAAATATAAATTTCACAACTAGCCTCTTTTAACCGCATCTAATGCCACAAATTTCTTATAATAATATCAACATGACACAAATTTGTCACTATAAAAAATAAAATATCTATGATATAATTATTTTCTATTATTTTAATAGATATAA
>CANISK010000179.1 GCA_947470205.1 Neisseriaceae bacterium
GCAACTATAAATGCATTTACAAAATGATTAATTACATTATTAAAGTCTCTGGCATTTATATGCTTTAAACACATTTCAAGCAGTGCTAATTTCTTATGTTTTAATATCTCATCTTCAGAGGTTGTAGTTAAGTCAACCAAGCTGAATTTACCCAAGCCAATCTCTGATGCTAGTTTTTTATCTGCAAATGAGTCCGCTATATCCACAGAGTATGGATAAGGGGATTGTTGCCCATTATAAAAGACTATCGGTACAACAAGCGGTAGATTGTCTTCTATCTTATGTGTATCTATATGTATTTGTATTATCTCAAGCTGATATCTTAGTATACGTAATGGCATTAGTCTTTGTGCATTTGATTGATGCTCTATTAGTACATATACATAAGCACAGCTTGTTTTATCTTTTAAGTCTAGCTTATAGACTACATCTGAATATTTCTCTCTTAATTCATTATCCAGATAGCTATTTGGTTCTATGGATAATGAATTGATGTTGCATTTTCTAATTACCTTAGGGTTTAGATATAGTTTTAGAAAGCTTTTTGCACTTTCTATATCAGTTAGAAATGCTTTGCTTAATTCGTCATGTTTTTTGATTAGCTTTTGTGTCATATGGTTATTTTACCATATCGTTAGTTTAGTGGGCAATGATTTATTATTTAGGTATACAAATCAACATCAATAAATAACTGATAATGAAGTATTTTTCTTGGTTATTAACAGTTTTACTGAATAACATTGTGGGTAATTAGGCGGATGGTGGTTATGGATGATGGAGATGTATCGCGCGTATTAGCTTGACTTTGTTTGTTGGTTCTGGGTTATTAGGGGGCTATACCCCCTCCTCGTTCGCTTTGCTCACTACGCAACCTAGCGGTTGCTGCCCCCCTGCTTTGTAGATACTAGCTTTTCATGAGAATGGTGAGTGTTGTGAGGTGGGGTAGGGGAGTGGTGCTGTTAAATTATTTCTTATGATTATTTATATAGTTATAAAGAGCCATACGTGTTATACCATATTTTTTGGCAATATCTACTTTTTTATATCTATCAGCTACCATTTGTAGCATTTCTTTTTGTTGTTCTTGAGATAGACTTTTACCACGACCTCGATATTTACCTTCTTTTTTAGCTATCGCAATTCCCTCTAATTGACGCTCTTTTATAAGTGAGCGTTCAAATTCTGCAAAAGCACCCATTACTGATAACATTAATTTTGAAATATGGTTATTATCGTTGTTAGAAAATGTAAGATTTTCTTTTACAAAGTGAATAGTAACATTTTTATTGGTAATTTGATTTACCAATCTTCTTAAATCATCTAGGTTGCGAGCTAATCTATCCATGGAATGTACATATACAGTGTCACCATCACGGATAAACTCTAACATTAAAGTTAACTGCGGTCTTTTGGTATCTTTACCTGAACATCTATCTGTAAATACCTTATCCAATTGAACACCATCTAATTGCCGTACAATCTTTTGCTCAATCGTACTTACACGAATATATCCAATTTTATGACCCTGCATATCATGATTCTTTTTTGGATTTTTTGATTCTACGTTTTATTTTCATAAAAGGAAAACCAATTTCAAAAGTTGTTTCGCTTTCATCAATCTCAAGATTATCATCATCATCTGATATAAATAAATCTGCCATTATTTCACCCGTTTGTTTGAGTAGTGATTTTTGTTGCTTTGAGTCTGGTGGTAATTTTTGCAATAAAGTAATTGAGCGTGTTAATTCTCTCATTTGCGCAAAAGTATCTATAATGGACAATGTGGTTTCTGTGGCTTTGGGGCTTTTTAAAATTGTAGCCAACATATATAATCCACGCTCAGTAAATGCAAATGGTTTATATGTTCTACCACCTTTAATTGAGGTCGAAAATTTCGACCTCAATGACTCCCATTCTGTATCAGTAAGTTCAAAAATATATCCATCTGGAAATTTTTGTGGATTATTTTTCACTGCCTCATTAATTCGCTTAGTTTCTACATTATAAAGTTCTGCAACATCAGAATCCAAAATAACCGGCAATTTGCGAATTATGGTAATTTTATTTTCTATTTCTGGGTATTTAATAATATTCATAAAACACCTTTTTATATAAATTTGTAAAGTATGTTACTATAACATATATTACATAAAGTAAATATGTTAATTTTATGATTTAAAATTTACTTTATTCAAAACACTAAAAATTTATTATTTCAGTTGTGGTTCATGCACTTTAACAAATTTATTTAAAAATAGGCATTTTAGTATATTTAGGGTATAGGCTAATGTGACATTTGATTATGGTGATGTGGATTTGAGGTGGGGGTTTTTGGGGTTTATTTTACAATGGGCGATTTTGAAGAAATTTTCTTCACTATACAATACAGATTTTTGATATTATTTTACTTAGTACATGATACATTTGTATATAGGGGTTATAACCGAATATAGGAGCACTTTTCAAATGCAAAAAACAAACACCACTTCAGGAATGATAAAACGAGTAATAAATGAAATTATCAAAAAACCAGACAAGGTACAATATTTTTCTTTACCAGATGGTATGAAACAATCTAATAAGCCGCAATCTATACAAACATCAAATAATGCAACCTCAAAAGATAGTTCACTATTTCAGGATCAAACAAATGGGGATTCACCAAGAATCAGCACAAATACTAATCCGCATTATCAAAAAAAAATAAATTCTGAAAACTTAAAACATGATCAACTTAAATCAGGGGGAAACTCGCTGTTAGAAAATGTCAAAACTGCTGCACGCGAATTTAGCAGTGTTGGTGGTAAAATATGCTTCAAAATTAAAATATTTTTAAAGGCATTGTTTAAAAGAGGCGTTAATTCTAAAACTTATTATGATGAAAGAATGGAAGATAAGGACATTGGAGCTCAAGAAATATTCAAAGATATTGCAAACAATATGAAACGCCCAGAGGTTGTCAAACTTACGAAAAGAGATTTAAGGTATATGGATAATGATAAGCGTTATTGGCAACCAGACGATAATCACATACTTGGTAAAATCAAATTAGAATCACGAGCAATCATCAAAGTGCAAGATGAAGATGGAAAAGTAATTTATCTTCAAAAAATCAACCCTCTCAGTGACAATCAGTTTGCTAGAGTAGATGTTAAAAAAGGTAAGGGTGAAAATGGTGAGATGTGTTATGGTATTAAACCGTAACTTTTCCAATACGTAATATGAAACCTAAAAATCTGGTAAATTACTATAAAAACCTCAAAAATATAGAATCAATATTTATCTTTAAACATCTTTATTACCAATAAGATTACTCAAATATAAATTACCGAAAATA
>CANISK010000180.1 GCA_947470205.1 Neisseriaceae bacterium
GCCACTCTGTACAAAATAGTACTTCAAATATGTTTTTAAGATACTAAATTCTTTTGCAACACAAGCAAGGCCAACATAACCATCAGGTCTAATTACAATTACATCACAGCCACCATTTACTGCAAATTTATTATACAATTCCCCGTACTTATCAAAAATCACATATTGCTTCTGTTGTTTGACATTTGTATTTATCATACTATTATCATTGGTAATTTGCCATATATTAAGATTATTATCGTATTTTGATAACTCATCAATCAAGATGGAATAGACTGTATTTTCAATTTGATTGGCAAATAACAGAATATTGAAATGTATACCGTCTACCATGTCATAAGTACACATTTCTTTACCATCAACAATATAAATGCCTCTAGCAAACGGCACATGATATATTTCTTTGCCATTTAGCATATAGTTATGAGATAAGCCAGAGAAATTGAGCGGAAATTTATGTTTGATATTATTTCTATTTTGCATTAATGGCAGCCAATTTACCACTGCATTATTTTGTTTATTAATTCGAGTGATTAGTTCAGTTGATGCATCAGTGCTTTGTAAAAGTTTATCACCAATAAATCTGCGCTCACAGTTATATTCTTCAAGTATTTCTGCGTTGTATTTGCCTGATAATACTCCAGATAATCTCCAAGATAGATTGAATGCATCCTGCAGCCCAGTATTCATAACCAGACCACCTATTGGACTGAATAAATGACAAGCATCTCCAGCAAAAAATATCCTATTTTCATAACTATAATTATCTATCAATTTATTATAAAATTTTGAGGATGAGTGCCATAATATGCTGTTAATTGTAAGATTTATGACTCCGCAGTGACGTATAATGTTTTCATAATAAAAAATTGATTTCTCCGCCTTTATTTGCTCAATATCGTTGATGTTGTTTTTGATAACAATTCGATGCTTATTTTCAGTCATTGGGATAATTATTACAAAACAATCTTCTGCAACAAAATAATGACAAGCATTTTTATTGCCATTCCAATCGAGATGAACATCTATTAATTCAAAAAATATCCCATAGTCTTTACCCACAAATTCAGAACCTACGATTGCTCTAACTTTAGATTTTGCACCATCACATCCAATTAAATATTGAGTTATGTGATTGTTGATGATTCCATGTTGTGATATAAGAACTTCAACACATTCAGAATTGGAGTTATTGATCCCAATTAATTCTGCATCAAAATCAACCATCCCGCCTAAATCTAAAAAATATTGTAACAATATATCCTCAGATTCAGGTTGCGGTATACTTAGAAAATATTTATATGGGCTATCTAAGCACCTATAACTGACGTGCATTAATCTACGGCTATTTCAATGAACGTAAATATCGTTTACAATGCAACCACGTTCTAAAAATTTATCAACAATACCAAGATGATGGTACAGCTTTAATGTTGCTGCATTCACAGTAATTGCCTTTGACTCTGAAGATTTATGCGTTGATCTTTTATCGATTATTTTGCAGTTTATGTCATGTCTGAGCAGATTGATAGCTAGTGTTAAACCAGTTGGACCAGCGCCTATCACTAAGACGTCATGCATGATTGCGACTTAAATTTAACAATAAATATCAACCAGCTAATAAATAGCAAAGCCCCACCCCCAATAATGGTTATAGTCATACTATAATTATCTAAGTATCCGCCAATCATCATCATTAAGACTGTTGCAAATGCTTGAGTAGAAGAAATATTGCCCATGATTTTACCTTGATGCTCTTTACTGGCTAAATTGGAAATACTTGTTATTAATCCTGGTAATGCAAATCCCATTGAGGTTACAAATAAAGTAATCACAATATGTAGTTGTAAGGTATTATGAACAAAAGTCAATCCAATTACTGAGAGCGCTGATATTAACAAGGAACTTTTGACCATTGTTTCTGGTTTTATCCGTTTGGCAACTTTGTTTACTACTAAATATTGAAACAATGCATATGTTGCACCCATGCTTGCTAAGAAATTACCAATATCACCAGAGCTAAAATTAAAGCGTTTCAATAAATAAACTGGTAAAAATGCTTCAAATAACCACCAACCAGCCACAAAAATAGTCCAGACTAAAAACGGCAAACGTAAATCTTTATTGGTAAATGATTCAGCAATTTGTGCCATACCTGACAATGGATGTACTTTTTCATTTTTATTGAAATTTACTAATGTTTCTTTGTAGAAAAATACAGTATAAATTATTATCAATAATAACAATAAGGCCATCAACCAAAATGGTGTAGCAAAACCAGATTGATTGAATAAAGATATTTCAGAAACCCAACCACCTAATGGCGGGCCAAATACCCACGCCAAACCCAAAGCAATTTGAATTAATGTGAGGTTTTTTGTTTTTTCATTATCGTGGCTAATATCTGACATACTAGCTTGTGCAATCGCTACATTGCCAGCAAATATTCCAGCTACTGCTCTACTTAGTAATAATATCACTGGTGACCCAACAACAACTGCTACACCGCTGCACATAAAAGCACAAAAAGTGCCAATCAATGTGAATATCATCAATTTTTTTCTACCATATATATCTGATAATTTCCCCAATATGGCTGCGCCAAAAAATTGTCCTAGTGGGTATATTGCTAAAAATATACCAAGTAGAGTTAAGCGAGCATTATGACCCCAGTATTGCGGTAAAAGATTACCCTTCAAACATGTGTGGAAAGATTGCAACAACAACCCCCAGCCCCATAAAGTCCAACAAGGCAATTGATATTAAGTACCATTTTGTTGCCACATTCTGCGTGCTATTCATAAAATTTGCTCCAAATTAATTAATCGTATTTCATCAAATTTTGGCACTATGCCACAAACATAATTATTGTCAATGTCCAATAGATTGTATCCGCAATGATTTTGGTTCACATCAAAGATTGTTTTAGATAAAACATCAACATAAAATTTATTTAATCCATAATTAATCCCAACTCCTTTCATTTTGACAAAAGCTTCCTTAATCACCCATAATTGAATAAATTTACTCCACAAACAATCAGCACCGCTCAAGAGCTCTACTTCATTAATATGGAAAAACTTCTTTGCAAGAAGTAGCGGGTCAATAGATTTTCTTGCTTTTGACTCCATGTCAATACCAAGCTCACAATTTTTAGTTACTGCGACGACCATCATATCTATAGTGTGCGACACATTGAAAAATAGGTTTTTATTATTTAACATCGGTTTGCCGTATAAATTATGATAAAATTGTAGATTGAGATCATTGCATGATAAATAATTTGCCA
>CANISK010000181.1 GCA_947470205.1 Neisseriaceae bacterium
AGAAAAATTTGAACAAGTGACATTTAAAGTATTAAAAAGTGCAAATAAAAAAGATATTAAAGAAGCGTTTGAGTTAATTTTTAATGTAAAAGTTGCTTCAGTATCTGTATTAAATGTAAAAGGTAAAGTGAAGAAATTTAGTCGGTGTACCGGCAAAAGAGCAGACTGGAAAAAAGCATACATCAATCTCATTCCAGGTCAAAAATTTGATTTAGCTGTTAGTCAGAAATAAGGGGAGTAGATAAAATGCTTAAAAAAATTAAACCCACAACCCCCGGTCAACGTGGCGTTGTAAGAGTAGTTACCCCTGAGTTACACAAGGGTGCGCCATATGCTCCATTACTACAAAAACAAAAAAGAGGATCTGGTCGTAATAATGCCGGTAGAATCACCGTAAGACATAAAGGCGGTGGACATAAACAGCATTATAGAGTTATAGACTTTAAACGAAACAAGATTGGTGTCCCAGGTGTTGTTGAACGTATAGAATATGATCCAAATCGCACAGCGCACATAGCACTTATTTGTTATGCTGATGGAGAAAGACGCTATATCATTGCACCACATGGCTTAAAATCTGGTATGGAGATTTTATCAAGTAGTGAGGCGGTTATTAAAACTGGTAACGCATTACCACTTCGTAATATCCCAGTTGGAACTACTATTCATTGTGTAGAAATGAGCCCAGGCAAAGGTGCACAGCTTGCAAGATCTGCTGGTGGTTCAGTACAGTTACTTGGTCGTGACGGCATATATGCACAGCTACGTTTAAGATCTGGCGAAATTCGCAAAGTACATATTGATTGCAAAGCAACCATTGGAGAAGTTAGCAACCCAGATCATAATCTCCGCAGGTATGGTAAAGCTGGTGCAAAAAGATGGCTTGGTATTCGTCCTACAGTTCGTGGAGTTGCTATGAATCCTGTGGATCATCCACATGGTGGAGGAGAAGGTAAAACTGCTGCAGGTAGACATCCAGTGTCTCCGTGGGGTTTACATACTAAAGGCAAGAAAACTCGTAACAACAAACGTACAGATCATCTAATTATCCGTGATCGTCGTAGAAAATAGTAGTAAGGAATAACAAAATGTCTCGTTCATTAAAAAAAGGTCCTTTTGTAGATCATCATTTGATCGCTAAAGTATTAACGGTAGTGGAAAAAGGTGATAAACGTCCAATTAAAACCTGGTCAAGACGTTCTACCATAGTTCCAGAAATGATTGGATTAACTATCGCTGTTCATAATGGCAAAGCTCATGTACCGGTGTATATCACAGACAACATGGTCGGCCATAAATTGGGGGAGTTTTCATTAACTCGTACATTTAAAGGTCATGTAGCTGATAAGAAAGCTAAGAAATAGGGAGGTAGATATGGAAAGTATTGCACAAGCCAAAAATATTCGTGTATCTGCACAAAAATGTAGGTTAGTTGCTGATTTAATTCGTGGAAAAAATGTTGCCCATGCATTAAATGTACTAACTTTTACTTGTAAAAAATCTGCAGGGATTATCAAAAAAACATTAGAGTCGGCGATAGCAAATGCAGAAAATAATCAAGGTGCTAATATAGATGCGTTATATGTTAGAGAAATCTATATTGACAAAGGGGCTAGTCTGAAAAGGTTTAGCGCAAGAGCGAAAGGTCGTGGTAATAAAATTGAAAAACAGACCTGCCATATTAATATAACAGTTGGATACTAAGGAGTAAAATATGGGACAGAAGATAGACCCACGTGGTTTTAGGTTGGCTGTTAATAAAGATTGGTCTTCGCGCTGGTTCGCAAGTTCCACTAAATTTGCCGCTATTCTAAAAGAAGATATAGATATCAAAGCGTATATGATGACAAAATATGGTAGACGTGCTGCCATTTCTCGTGTGCTAATTGAAAGACCTGCAAAAAGCATTAAGGTAACAATATTTACCGCAAGACCTGGTGTTTTAATTGGTAAAAAAGGCGAGGGAGTTGATCAGATTAAAAAAGAACTTCAAGCGAAAACATCTGTACCATTGCATTTAAATATTGAAGAAATCAGAAAACCAGAATTAAGCGCACAAATCGTTGCCGATCAAATTGCTCAACAAATTGAAAAACGTGTTGCATTTCGTCGTGCAATGAAACGTGCTTTGCAAACCAGTATGAAAGCTGGTGCACAAGGGATTAAAATTGAAGTATCTGGTCGTTTAAACGGAATTGAGATTGCACGTAGTGAATGGTATCGTGAGGGTAGAGTTCCTCTTCATACATTAAAGGCAGATATAGATTACTCACAAGGAAGAGCTTTAACTACATATGGTATTATTGGTATTAAAGTTTGGATCTATAAGGGTGACGTAAACCTAAATACGCATCTTGCTAAAGCAAATGCAGTGGAGGCAAAGAAATCACATAAATTTCATGACAAACCAGGAATGAAAAACCCAGCTGGTAGAAAACCATCTGCTCCTAGAAAAAGAAAGGTAGAGGCGGAAAATGTTACAGCCAAATAGATTAAAATATCGTAAACAACACAAAGGTCGCAACAAAGGTTTCGCCACTAAAGGTGCAGATGTTAGTTTTGGGCAATTTGGTTTAAAATCAATTTCTCGTGGTAGATTAACTGCACGTCAAATAGAGGCGGCCCGTCGCGCAATGACTCGTCACATTAAACGTGGTGGACGCATTTGGATTAGAGTGTTTCCAGATAAGCCAATTTCTCAGAAACCTGCAGAGGTGCGTATGGGTGGCGGAAAAGGAAATCCAGAATATTTCGTAGCAGAAATCCAACCAGGTAAAGTGTTATATGAAATGGATGGAGTGCATGAAGATTTAGCACGTGAGGCTTTTGCTCTCGCAGCTGCTAAGTTACCATTTAAAACTGTATTTATCACAAGACAGGTTGGTGCATAATTATGAAAACCACACAATTTAAAACTGAGCTTAAAAGTAAATCAATTGAAGAGCTAAACGTAGCATTGGAAGCATTACTAAGAGCTCACTTCTCTCTTCGTTTGCAAAAGGGATTGCAATCTATTGGTAAAACAAGTGACTTTAGAACTTTGAAGCGTAATATAGCGCGAGTTAGAACAATAATAACCGAAAAAACTAAAAAGGCGGTGATATTATGAGTACAGCTACCACAATCAAAAAAAATGTTCGCACATTGACTGGTAAGGTTATTAGCGATGCCCGTAATAAAACTGTTACAGTATTGGTGGAGCGTAGAGTAAAACATCCGCTTTATGGTAAGATCGTAAAGCGTTTTAAGAAATATCACGCACACGATGAAATTAACCAATACAAAAAC
>CANISK010000182.1 GCA_947470205.1 Neisseriaceae bacterium
GATAAATCAAAGCTCGCAATGACTATATCTAATAAAGCTCAAAGACGAAGAGTATAATCTGGGAGACCGTCGATAAATGGAGGATAATCCTCACCCAATATTAACGGACGAAGGTATTCTAGGCAACTTTTACGAATGTGCATTTTTTCTTTATCTATAAAATCATCCGGAACTCGTTTTTCCAAATTTGCCACTTGAGTCAAATCCACACAATCAATCTCCCATTGATATGGTGTATTTGATATTCTTTTTATATATGGCATGACTGCGTTTTTACCTTCCAATGCGTATTTAACACCATAATAACCAACTTTATAAGCTTGCTCTACATCCACACTGGATGCAAGATGACGAGCTGAACGCTGTAGGTAGTCTGATATTGCAAAATGGCATTTGAGGTTTAGCTTTGTGGATACCAATTGTGCTAATATATTTGCCACTCCACCTAACTGAGCGTGACCAAATGCATCTACCACAACACTTTCACTCACAAATTTCCCATTTGAGTATTTTATTCCTTCGGAAGCAACCACTACACAGTGCCCTACGTTATTTATAACTTCTTCAATGCGATTTAAAAATAATTCGCTATCAAATGTACACTCTGGAAGTAGGATGATATGTGGAGCGTCATTGTCCATTGTGTTAGCTAGAGCGGCACTTGCTGCTATCCAGCCCGCGTTTCGTCCCATTACTTCCAAAATAAACACTTTAGTGGAAGTGCTACACATAGAGCGTAAATCTAGCCCAGCCTCCATAATGGACGTTGCAATGTATTTTGCAACTGAGCCAAACCCTGGGCAATTATCCGTCACCATTAGGTCGTTATCTATAGTTTTTGGGATATGAATGGCTTTAATTGGGTAATTTAATTCTTGTGATATTTGCGAGACTTTGAGGCATGTGTCTGCTGAGTCGTTGCCTCCGTTATAAAAAAAATATCCAATGTTGTGTTTATGAAATACATTAATTAACTTTTCGTATTCTAGTCGTTGAGTTTTTAAATCTTTTAATTTGTATCTGCATGAGCCAAATGAACCGCCTGGGGTATGTCGTAATTTTTTTATAATATGCGGTGGTATTTGAGATATATCAATGAGATCATCATTCAAAACACCAAGGATACCATTACGTCCGGCATATAGTGTCCCGTTATTTGGATTTAACTCATTCCATGCGTTGATAACGCCTAAAGCTGATACGTTAATTACTGAGGTTACCCCTCCAGATTGGGCATAAATTGCATTTGTTTTCATATATACTTATCGTCTTTAAAATCTGAACGTTGTTAAAAATAAAAAATTTATTCCTTATCTACGATAAAGGTGCGTAGAGATTATGTTTTATTATTTGTTTATTTTCATAATCAATTTTTAATAATATGGCAAAAGCGATGAAGTTTATCACAATGGAGCTTCCGCCATATGAAATGAAAGGTAAAGTTAGACCTTTAGTTGGTAGAACTCCAGTTGCCACTCCGAAATTTATAAGTGCTTGAACAAAAAACCAGATACTGATACCATGCGCCATAAAGGCTTGGAATTGTCTCCCTGGGAGATTTTTTGTTGCATTTGCAATCAATACAAAACCACGGTAGAAAATTATCCAAAATAATAATAATACCACCATCACTCCGAACATTCCAGTTTCTTCAGCGATAATTGCGAGGATAAAATCTGTATGCGCCTCCGGTAAATAGAAAAGCTTTTCGATGCTATTACCTACCCCAACACCAAACCACCCACCATGACCTATGGCAAGCAGTGAATGGGTTAATTGATAACCCTTACCTAGTGCATCATCCCATGGATTTAAAAAACCTAAAAAACGCTTTATTCGATAAGGCTCCATAATCACTAAAGCTATAAAACCAAAAATTCCAACTAATGTAAGCCCTAAAATAAATTTACGACTTACATCTGATAAATAAAATAAGGCGAGGCTGATTATGAAAATAACGGTAGTGGTTCCCATATCAGGTTCACATAACAATAAACCGGCAAATATGACTATCATGGTTAAAATGGGAATAAATTTCCTCATAAAATCTTTTATGATATTTTCTAATTTAAATGAATTAGCGCTTAGATAATAAGATAAATAAATAACCATACTCAGCTTAGATAACTCTGATGGCTGTATTCCAAAACTACCAAACCCTATCCACCGCTTAGCTCCATTTACTACTTTACCAATATGTGGAACTAATACTAAAATAAGTAAAAATATAGCAAAAAGCGCAATTTTAAAAGCGTTTTTTTGTAGAAATGTAGTGGGTATTAAAAATACTAGATATGCCAATATTATACCGATAGTAATACTGATCATGTGCCTAATGAGAAAATAACATTGATTGTGATTGACCGATGCATATGCAATAGATGCTGAATATACCATAACGATACCAATTCCTAGAAGTAAAATCATTGCTGATATGATTTTACTATCTAACCTGGTATCATCTTTTATTTCTGAAGTAATAAAAAACCATTTAAAAAAATTTATAATTTTCACATATAATTCTTTAAAACAAAATCCCAATTAATGATTTTAAAAAATGCTTCGAGATACTGCGCCCGACTATTACGATAGTCTATATAATATGCATGTTCCCATACATCGCATGTTAGTAACGGTGTATGATTTGTGGTTAGTATTGTTCCTGCATTTGATGTTGACACCAAATCAAGTTTTCCGTCAAGTGTTTTAACTAACCATGCCCAACCAGATCCAAATGTACCAAGTGCTAGAGTGGTGAATGCCTTTTTAAATTCTTCAAAGCTACCCCATTTCTCATTTATCGCATCTTCGAGTGTTTTTGGAATGTGGGTTGATTTTGGTGTAAGGCAATACCAATAAAATGTATGGTTCCACACCTGAGCAGCGTTATTAAACATTCCACCGGTTGATTTTTTGATGATGTCTTCTAATGCCATATTTTCAAATTCGGTGTTTTTGATTAGGTTGTTTAGATTAGTGATGTATGTTTGATGATGTTTACCATAGTGAAATTCTAAGGTTTCTTTAGATATATAAGGCGATAAGCCATCAAATGAGTATGGTAATTTTGGTAGAGTATGTTCCATGGATTGTATTCCTTTTTTGATAAAAAATTAATGCAATGAATTTGTGGCTCTTTACACGTATGAGATTGCCGCGACTTGATAAATCAAGTCTTGCAATGACGGAAGAGCAAAAGTTCGGTTAACACAGCTCAGGTTTCAAAGACATTAGCACATACTCGAAGTATTTGGAAGTTGAGCAAGGCGAAAATAAAAAA
>CANISK010000183.1 GCA_947470205.1 Neisseriaceae bacterium
ATTAAAATTATTAAATTTTGTCAATTCATCAGCATATATTTTATTGATATTTTTTGCCATGTGTTTTATGATTATCCTTTATAATTCAATTAAATTACAAATGTTTCACAACAAAGATGAAATTATCATTTCTCAGTTAATCGGCGCGTCTAATTTATTTATTATGAGACCACTTACTTATTATATAGTCACTCAGGTCACACTCAGTGCGATTATTGGATATCTTGTGGTGAGTATGCTAATTAATTCATTTAACAATATATCCTCAATCCTCTCTGTACTAGGAGGGCAAATAGTGATTATTCCTCTGTCTACGGTACAGATTATGCAATTATTCACAATTTTAATAATATTTTCAATATTTGCTACCTCTATAACTGTACAATTTATTCTCAAAAAACATCATTCAATATGATAAAACACACCAAAATTGATGATTTCTACTATCATCTACCAAATGAATTAATTGCTAAAGATGTTAGCAGTAAACGTGATGAATGTAAATTATTGGTAATGAATAATACAAATCAGAACATTTCAGATCTACAATTTACCAATATTATTGATTTTCTTAAACCTAATGATTTATTGATACTAAACGATTCCAAGGTATTAAAAGCTAGATTGTTTGGACATAAGAGTACTGGTGGCAAAATAGAAATTTTAATTGAACGAGTTTTAACTCATGAAATAATACTTTGTCACATAAGGGCAAATAAAACTATACCAATTGGTATGCATGCATTGTTACCCAATAATGTTGAAATTGAAGTGATTGATAAGTGTGATGGATTATTCAAAATACATATTTATGGAGTTGTAAATATTTTTGAGTATCTAGAAAAATTTGGGGTGATGCCTCTTCCACCCTATATCAACCGAGATGCAACAGATACTGATAATGACCAATATCAAACGGTGTATGCAAATGAGCTTGGCTCTGTTGCAGCCCCCACTGCCGGATTACATTTCACACATGAGCTTTTAGAAAAAGTGAAATCTAATGGTACAAATATTGCTTACGTGACACTACATATTGGCTCTGGGACATTTAAGCCTGTGAGTGTGGATAACATCCATGAACATAAAATGCATAGTGAGCTGTACCATGTATCTGATGAGGTGTTAGCATTAATCAAAGCTACTAAAAAAAATAATGGACGAGTGATTGCTGTTGGCACTACATCAGTACGCGTATTAGAAGATATGGCGAATAATAATTATCAAACTGGACATTTTGAGACCGATATTTTTATCACTCCCGGATTTAAATTTAAAGTGGTGGATGTGTTAATTACTAACTTTCATCTACCAAAATCAACCTTACTGATGCTCGTATCCGCCTTTGCAGGATATGATGAAATTAAAAAAATATATCAACATGCTATAGATAAAAAATATAGATTTTATAGCTATGGCGATGCTATGCTATTATATTTAAAAGGTGTGTAAGTTATGGAAAATAAAACTACTCATTTTGGTTTTAAGACTGTGGACGTGGATAAAAAATCTGACTTGGTAGAAAATGTATTTCGTTCGGTTTCCAATAAATATGATATTATGAATGATGTGATGTCTTTTGGTTTACATCGAATATGGAAAAAATTTACTTTTTTTACCTCTGAAGTTAAAAAGGGTGATAAAGTTTTAGATATTGCTGGTGGCACTGGAGACATGACACTGGGCTTTAAAAAACTTGTAGGCGATACTGGAGAAGTGTGGCATACGGATATTAATTTATCAATGTTAAAAACTGGACGCGATAGGTTAATTAATAAAGGGGTCATTACTCCTTGGTGTATTTGTGATGCAGAGCATTTGCCATTTAATGATAAATATTTTGATTGTGTGACCGTATCTTTTGGGCTACGAAATATGACACATAAGGATGATGCTCTTAAAGAGATGTATCGAGTTTTAAAACCTGGTGGGGTATTGTATGTGCTTGAGTTTTCTAAAATACATGAACCATTTGCTAAAATTTATGATATGTATTCGATGCATGTTTTACCTGTGCTTGGTAAGGTAATCGCTAATGATAGTGAGAGCTATAAATACTTAGCCGAATCAATTCGTATGCACCCAGACCAAGAGACATTAAAAAACATGATGCACGTGGCTGGTTTTGAGATCGTCGAATACCACAATCTAACATTTGGCGTGGTGGCGCTTCATAAGGGTTATGTTAAACTTTGATTATTATTTTTGTGTTTGTGCATGATATGTGGAATTGATGTTATTTTGAGTTATGATATCTTTTGTCATGCCAAAACACGCACAGTCTTTGGATAATAATAATGTGTAGTCAAAATGATTAATGATTTGTGGTATATCATGAAGAACCACAATTATTGTTTTTAATTCATTTGTCCAATTGGTGATAAGTTTTAGTAGATCATTTGTGGTGGTAACATCAATTGCGTTAAATGGCTCATCTAGTATAATTAGCTTTGCGTTTTGTACGATTATTTTTGCAATTAAAATACGTTGTAACTGCCCTTTGCTTAGAGACTTGATATAAATATTTTCATAACCTGTCATATTTACTTTTGATAACGCATCTTTAATTATATCATCCGTATCTTCTGGAACACCCCCCATTACACCAATTTTATTTATTAATCCCACACATAATATATCATACACTGTGAACGGCACCGATAGATCTAGCTCAGTGATTTGCGGTAGGTATGCAATATCTGAATGAGTGATGTCTTGTAGGGTTATTGTGCCTGCAGTTGGGGTTATTTCACCAAGCAATGCTTTTAACAGGGTGCTTTTACCGGCACCATTTGGCCCTACAATTGCGTTAGTGTGGTTAATTGCAAACTTAACACTGAGATTAGTAATTGCTGGGTTTTTATTATATGCAAGAGAAAGATTTTCGCACTCAATTTTCATATTTGTTTTACCATATAAGCTAGAATAATTAATATTATATCATTAATGATAGCAATGCTTGGTGGATGATTTGGTTTGCATCATTACATTTACCACCCTAGACAAATTAAAAATTTGCAAATTTATTTACAATAACAGTTTGAATATTCAGCATTGTGATTGCCAAGCCTCACAGCTCGCAGTTGTATGATTTTACCCACATTATATTAATGTGGGTGTATGATATTATTTTTGGATTTTTGCTGTAGAAAATAAACGAGAAGGAATAAAAAAGCTTGGCGATGCCCTACTTTCACATGGGTAAACCCACACTATCATCGGCGAAGAGAAGTTTCACTGTCCTGTTCGGAATGGGAAGGAGTGGTTCCATCTCTC
>CANISK010000184.1 GCA_947470205.1 Neisseriaceae bacterium
CAAAATAATTGGTGGCAATTTAATTTGACGGGATAACAGATAATGAAATAATTTTAAAAAAGTGAAGATTTTTAATTTAAATAAATTCGAGGTTAGACATGCGAAATATAGGTAATAATATACAACTATATAACGCCAACGAAGCCCAAAAAATTCTTGGCACAAAAGTATTTCATGGAATGTTGTATGATAAGGGCGGGGCACACATGAACCCCTTAAACTACAGCATCGGAATTGGACAAGCAATTAAAACAGACGCACGCAATGTTACCATACATGAAAACAGCGCCGCCACTGCCATTAATTTCCACACTCCCAAAGGTCATGAAATAATAGTAAATAATCAAAACACTATTTATGCAAAAAAAATTGTACTGGCCGCTAATTATGGAAATGGAGAATTTGTATCAAGATTAAATAACAACTGGATACCAATTTCTACATTTATGTTATCCACACAACCAATCTCACCACACATATTAAAATCTATGTTAACAAACCGTACCGCAGTATTTGATACACGAAATGTCATGAACTATTTTCGTCTCTCTGAGACGAATTGTTTATTATTTGGGGGAGGAGATGCAATCGGACAATTTAAAATAGATTCAATCAAACAATTATTGTATAATGACATGATAAAGATTTACCCTCAGCTCATAGGTATTAAAATTCAAAATTTTTGGCACGGAAAAGATAGTTTCACTGTAAACTTGGCGCCAACTATAGGAAGAGTTGAAGGTGATGATACAATTTATCATGGTGAGGGATACTCTGGGCAGGGGTTGGCTTTAAGTAATTTAACTGGAAAAATGTTTGCAGATAGCATTAATGGTAATCACCATAATTTAAAATTATTTGAAATGATTAAGCCATTCTACCTGTTAAAGGCTAAGTGGTTTCAGAATTTATCCGCAAAATTGGGTATGGAATATTTTAAAATATTGGACACACTAGAAAACTAATGATTCATGTGCATTATTAAGCTGCACCAATAAAACCAAAAAATAATACTCATTCGCTGTAAATGCATTAAGGAGCTGTTGATATGTTTTTTTATTCTATTTTGATATACTTAATAACACCTTTATTGCCAATATACTTATACAAGCGCTCTTTAAAAAATAAAAAGTATCTTAATTTCTGGAAAGAGCGCTTTGGATTCTATTCATCGCAACATCAAACCACCAAACCAATTATTTGGTTACATGCGGTTTCAGTGGGGGAAGTGAATGCAATTAGAAAGCTCGTGGAGCTCTTACAAAATAAATACCCCGCATACCAAATTTTAATCACCGTGATGACGCCAACCGGACGAGATGCCGCTCATAAATTATACTTAGATGCCACCATTAAATATGTTCCCTATGACTTTGGGTGCGCAGTAAAAAAATTCTATACAACATATAAACCAAAAATTGGTTTAATTGTAGAAACTGAGATCTGGCCTAATTTATTATTTCACGCCAACAATCTCACTATACCATTAGTATTAATAAACGCCAGGCTATCAGAAAAATCATTTTATAATTATCAAAAAGCGCGGTTCTTTATTCGTCCAATATTAAATTATTTTAATCTCATTGTATGCCAGGACAATCAAACATTAAATCACTTTAAAAAATTGGGCTATACAAGAAACATAATAACAACTGGCAGTATAAAATTTGATACCTATTACAATGATAAGCAAATTAATAAATTATCATTTTTAACCACAAACATCAAACACAAAAACATTGTAGCATTTTTTTCTACTCGAGATGGCGAAGAGAGTGAGATTGTAAAGGCCATGCCACCTGGTGAGCAATATTTATTATTTATCATTCCTCGTCACCCAGAGCGTTTTACGGCCGTAGAAGATATATTAAAACATCACAGTGTGAAATATCAAAAACGCACACAAAATATGCCAATTAAACATGATACAAGGGTGTTAATAGGTGACACTCTGGGTGAAATGATGCAATATCTACATTTATGTGATATTGCAGTAACTGGTGGAAGTTTTGGTGGATATGGCGGGCAAAATATAATTGAACCAATCATTTTGCAAAAACCTGTTATATTTGGTAAGTCTATGTTTAACTTTAAAACCATTAGTGAGTGTGCGTTATTATATAACTGTGCGCTTGAAGTGGATAGCTTCACTGGTTGCTTTGAAATAATCAATGAGCTTCTTGGGGATAATATAAAATACACCCACATGAAACATGGTTGTGAAAAATTCATAAAAGACAATACTGGCGCTTCAAATCAAATAATTAAAGCAATTGCAAAATATTTGTAACGAGCAAAAGAATATTTGATATTTAACAATGTTTCATGTGAAACATTTCTATAAAGATAAAATTAATTTGAAAACACATAATCTTCTAAAATCCCTATTAAATGTTAGCGGAATGACTTTAATCTCAAGAATAGTTGGATTCATGCGTGACATGTTAATGGCAAAATTCTTTGGGGCTGGGTTTGCAACTGATGCTTTCTTTGTGGCATTTAAATTGCCTAACTTATTACGCCGTATTTTTGCCGAAGGTGCATTCTCGCAGGCATTTGTGCCGGTTCTTGCTGAATATAAAAACAACAAAACCGCACTTGAAACCAAAGAATTTATTGCTGGCGTGGCGGGATTGCTATTACTTGCACTCACCATCTTAACGCTCATTGGAATGATATTTACCAATGCTGTGATTGCATTTACGGCATTGGGCTTCACCCATGATCCAGAAAAAATCACCCTCACAACTACACTTTTACGCATCACATTACCATATATTATCTTTATCTCCATGGCTTCATTAGTGGGCGGAATATTAAATACATGGAAAATGTTTTCCATTCCAGCTTTTACCCCAACAATACTAAATATCAGTTTTATTATATTTGGATTATATTTCCGTCAATACTTCAATCCACCCATTGTAGCAATGGCATGGGCAGTTATTGTCGGTGGTATTATACAATTAGCTTTTCAGTTACCATACCTAAAAAAGCTCGGATTGTTAGTAGCACCACAAATTAACTTTAAAAACAAAGCTGTGCTTCGTGTGGTAAAGCTCATGGTGCCTGCCGTTTTTGCTATGTCAATTGCTCAAATTAGCTTGGTTATTAACACCAATTTTGCATCTTTTTTACCTAATGGTAGTATATCTTGGATGTATTTTGCAGATAGATTAATGGAATTTCCAACTGGAGTTTTAGGCGTGGCTCTTGGTACAATCTTATTGCCAAGCTTATCTAAACACGCAAGCA
>CANISK010000185.1 GCA_947470205.1 Neisseriaceae bacterium
ATTATTAAATTTCCCTCAAACATGCTTTGAGGGACAAATTGGCACAAAAGCTCGCAATTATGTAAATTAATACAATGCCAATTGCTGCACCAATAATCCCAAAACATTTAATTAATATATAGCTCATTATTACATTTAATATAGCAATTATTAAATTCAACCACATTGCAAATTTTACCCGCCCAAAAATCGCCAATATATTGCCATATGCAATCCTAAGTGCTGCGAATGAAAAGCCAAATATCAATATCTGAAACGGTATAATGCTTAAATTAAAATTACCACCAAATAAAAGATTTATAAAAGGTTTTGCAAATATTATTAATATGGTACTGCTAGGGATGGTTATTGTAAGCATTAGTTTTATGATTTTATTTTTAAGTGCATTCATATAGTGGATATTGTGACTATTTTTGGCTAATTGTGGGTAAAAGAAGCTAATTATAATACCAGGTATAATGTTAATCGCAAAAGGTATGATGGTGGCTATTTTATAATTTGCAACCACTATGGTATCTTTTATAATATAACTTAAAATTATAATATCTAAATTAAACATAAGACCAATAAATGCATTACCAATAGTTGCATAAATTGAAAACGTCACAAACTCTTTTTTATTGTGTGGTGAGTTACCCACATCATTATCATTAAATATATTGGGTAATTTAAAGATATAAATTGAAATAATGATGATAATGAAATAGCTAAGATAAGTGCCAACGATAAGCCCAATAAGTTGATGATAAATAATTCCACATATATTAAGCCCCAAGAGAATGCTATTATTGATAAAACTAAATTTAGCTAATAGAATATTTTTGTGAATAGCCCGTAAATATGCTTGGAATACGTCAATATAAAGTCTTCCTATTGGAAAGAATGCCATGAGTAATAATATATATTTTGCATTACGAATGGGGATTGTAGTGAAATATGCATAAAATATAATACCAATAGAAATGAGTAAATTAAACCCCATGCCAAGTCGCATAGCAAATTTCAAGTAAGCAGTTTGTTCTTGTGAGCGTTCCAGCTTGGATATAAATTGTAAAACACCAGAAGATGCACCAAGCCCGTTGAGTAATAAACAAAAGGTAATAATTGAATAGCAAAAAGAAAATACCCCAAAATCATTTGGGGTAAGAAGACGAGAGTAGCTTATTGTTGCGCAGAAAGTGACCATATATGAAAACATATTGGCAAAAAATACATACAAAAAACCAGACTGCGCTAGTTTATGTACATTGTTTTTGAGTTGATTAATGCTCAATAACTGCATGTTGATATTTTTGATATGCAATCAGCTTGGTATTTAATTTATTAATTTGATTATGCAATTTTTGAGTAATATCATGCAAGGTATTAATATTATTTTGTAAAATAATTAATTTATCATGTTCTATCTTCAGGAGAGCCACAAGATAAATATTGGCTTGAGTTTCATGATTGTCCTCCACAATGATGGTATTTTGATGTTTGGTGTTTATTTCGATTATTTGTTGATATATGCTATTAAGAATAATATTGGTATGCCATTTAGACATGTTAATTGCATTTTCTAACTTTAAAATGGACAATTTAATATTATTAATTTGATTTGTATTGATGCTTTGTTGTTTGTTGATATTGATTAAAATTTGTTTAGATTTAATGATCGCATTGTCAGAGTATAATATCGCATCATTTAAATTATCTTTATGGGATTTATCTAATGATTTGTTGATGATATCAATTTGTTGCCCCACGTCATTTAATACTTGATTAATTGAATTGGATGGTTGAATGTTTGTGTTGTTTTGTGCATCTGCAAAAATATAATTTATAGAATTTATAAAAATAATGCTAAATATAATAATTAAAAATTTGTTGTTCATGATTTAATTTTCACTCCATTTTATTAAACTATGTCCAGTCATTTCAATGGGTGGTGTTATGCCAATTATATCAAGTAAAGTAGGAGCTACATCTTTTAGCGCACCACCTTCGACAATTTGTGCTGTTCGTCCAATATACACACAAGGAACTAAGTTGGTTGTGTGTTGAGTGTGGGGTTGATGAGATGTGTAATCATACATCTCCTCACAATTGCCATGATCTGCAATTATTAATATCTCGCCATTTATATCAAGCATTGCATTCACACATTTATGTATTGCCTCATCAAGATACTCAACCGCTTTAATTGTGGATGCAAAATTGCCAGTATGTCCCACCATATCACCATTTGCAAAATTAGTAATAATAACATCAAATTTATCACTTTCGATTGCATGTACTAACTTATCTGCAACTTCAGGCAAACTCATTTCTGGTTTCTCATCATATGTTTTTACATTTTTTGGTGAATCAATTAAAATGCGGTGCTCATTTTCAAATGGATCTTTTTTACCTCCATTTAAAAAATAAGTAACATGTGGGTATTTTTCAGTTTCAGTGATGCGTAATTGAGAAAGCCCTAGGTTTGATAAGTATTCACCAAGAGTATTATTAATAATATTTGCTTGAAAAGCAACATTGGCGTTTAATTTATTATCATATTGAGTCATTGTAACAAAAGAACCCAAGTGTAGTTTCTTAGTTTCAAAATGATTAAATTTTGGATTTGTGATGGCATCTGTTAATTGTATCGCTCTATCAGATCTAAAATTTGAAAAAATTATACTATCTCCATCATAAATACCGGTATATCCATTTAAAACATGAGGTTTGATGAATTCATCAAATATATTGTTTTGATAGGAATTATTAATAATATCAATTGGAGAGGGTGGATATTTATCACCATTTCCAAACACAATAGCATCATAAGCGCACCTCAATCTGTCATATCTTTTATCGCGATCCATGCCATAATATCTACCACCCATGGTGGCTATTTTTATTTTGTGATGTTTTTGATTTAATACATCAATGAACTGCAATAATTCATTGATATATTTTATTGCGCTTTGTGGTGGAGTGTCTCTTCCATCCAAAAATAAATGCAACCAAATGGTGTGAATGTGACCTGAACTGTGCGCAAGTTTTATTAATGCAAAAATGTGATTGATGTGAGCGTGTACCCCGCCATCAGATAATAGCCCCATGATATGAATTTGCTTTGTGGTAGCCAAAGATAATGCAGACAATAAAACACTGTTTTTTTCAAAAGATCTATCTAAAATCGCATTATCGACTGTTGTAATGTATTGGGTAACCACTCTCCCAGCTCCAATATTTAAATGCCCA
>CANISK010000186.1 GCA_947470205.1 Neisseriaceae bacterium
AATAAAGATCTGATGTAAAAATTTTAAATATAAATCCTTTATATCGGATGAAAATTGTGGCTTGTTTTCATTATTAAGTGAGTTATGAATATAATAGAACACTTTGCCAAAAGTGGTGTAGTTGCATATATTATTTAATAATATTGCATCAAAAAATGATATGAGTTTATTTTTTTGATCTTCATCTCTCATATCATATACATTTATTTGATTGTGAAATAGCAATATATATAAATCTTTCACTTCATAGTCTGCGGGAGAGGAATTTTGATTGAATTGATCTATAATTTTATCTAGAAATTCTTCATCTAAAAATTTTATATTTAAAACATTTTGTAATAAAAATAACTTGCCCGTTTCTAGCCCACCGTTTAATAAAGACAATTCTTGAATATCTTGCTTAATATTATTATTTTTTTTGATTATACTAAAAAAGTCATGTCCTTCATTGGCAATAAAATCATTTAACCCTTCTACGGTAAATTCTTTGAGCAATGGTTCTAAAAGAACTTTTATATCTAATTTTTTTATCTCAGAATCAGTTAAATGCCGAATAGATTCAAGCATACCAGTCAATGAGTAATGTTTATTTTTAAAGAATTCTGGTAAATGAAATTGATTGCCATCAAGTTTATAATCAGGATTATAAACTAAAACATTTTCAATCATTAGTGGTATATTGATTACATTAGAAATGTCTTTCTTCGATAATTTGTTTTCGTTATAATTATAATTTATTATTAAGAGATTATCTTTAATGTCAACCCATGGCTTTATATCATTTGCTGATAATTTATAATTTTTATATTTATTTAATTCATCCCAAAGAATGTCTCTAAAACAACACTGATCATTATAAAATTTTATATCTGCATACAACATTAAGTCTGCTATCATGCCATGAATTTTATTTGTGTTGTTATTTTTAATTAAACCCCATAATGTTAATTTATCCATATCGCGTAACAATAAATGTAGAAATCTTCGGATTTTTTCTACAAATGCCTTCTCTTCTATTCTTGTTAATGTATTTATAGTGCTATTATATTGATATATAGGTAGAGATTTATTAAACTTATTTTTTACCGATAAATACAACAATAAACCATGCATAAAACTTTCACCATGATAAGATGGGTAATTAGAAATATGTTTACCATCGTCATGATGTAGTTCATTGTTTTGTTTAACACTATTCATATAATTCTTTTTAGAATATACAATACCCTGAATATCATCAAACTTAAAGCCACGTAAAATACCTTCATTATGCCAGAGATTAGCATAGTCATCTGTTATTTTGTTATTTTGTATCTGTTCTTTAATTGATTTTATTTCACTTGGTAACATTTTTTTGTAATTTTTATATCCTTGTTGTGCACCAGTAAAGCCATCTTTGATATTGAGATAACACACTAATTTAGTGTTTTCTAAAATCAAGGCAGCATTTGAAAACTGGAGCCAATGATTTCCGGTAATACTACCAGACCTATGTTCATTACTCTTTCCGTTTTCCAATTGCGCTAACTCAATATTTAATTTTTCTATATTATCAGTATCAATGCCTCTGACAATTAATAGATTTGAGTAAAAATCATTAATGATTTTGTCATTATTAATAGCATTAGATTTGTTATATTGATTAATAATTTCTTTAATTTGACTAATATCAATATCTGTAGATTGATTTAAATAATGTATTAAATGTAATCTGTTATGTTTGTCAACTTGATGCTGAATAATATTTAATAATAAGTTATCATTATTTTGAAAGGTTTTATATGTAAAAATCTTATTGCTATGATTTTGATAGTCCATTATCCATGAGTCATGGGTTTTTTCAACTAATAATTGACTTTCTATTAAAAGGATTTTTAATATATCCTTATTATGTGCGTTGTATGTAATTTGCAAATATTTATTTTTAAAAAATGGCCTTGCCCGCCATATGTCCAAGCAGTCACCAGCCTGAATTGCTATCACAAACAACCGCTTGATGGGCGATGGTTTAAAATTATATAAACCCAGTGTGTCTTTTTCCTTATCTTTATGAATATCATGACTAACATTATTTATTGTCTTGGTGTAATAATCCTTATTCAAAGTAGCGCTTGCGACCATATGAGCAATTTGTTTTTTATCGTTAAGGGATAATTGACTGTCATTTAGTGCATCATTTAATATAAATTCATAAATATTGTTAGCACTCTCGATCTCCCACATATCTTCTTCATCTTGATCGGCTGGTCTACCTGTGTCATGCAATAATAAAGCTATAGATATTAATTCGCAATAATTATTTTTTAAGTAATCTTTTACATTCTCGGGATATTTTTCTTCATTATTATTAAAAGCTTTCTCAAATTCACCCTCCATAATAAATGAACTCTGAATTAAACGTGCAACAGCATGTCCAAAAAATTTCGCCCTTAAATGATGTAAGAAACCATGTTTAACTAATGGGTTTTTAGAGGATTCTTCAAAAAACCCCTCATATATCCTTGCGGTCACGTTTTGTTGTGTTTTTGGGTTTACGAAGGGGTTTTTCAATTCACGGTTGTCTAATTGCATGGCAAGTTCCTATGTGTATTTGTTATTTTGTTGTTAAAACTAAGGACAATAATATCCCATCACTATATAGGGTATATACCAACTTTAATTAATAAATCTAAAAACTAAAATTTTTGTGCGGAATGTCGGATAGATTATAAAAGAAGTCTATTAGTTAGTACGTCATTATACTATTAAAAAAATAAACAACTAGTGACAAATTTGTGTCACGTGACAATTTGCGTAAATGTGCGAAGTAAATTTTAAAAAAATTGCAAATGATGTGCTTATAAACTTTGAATTAAATAAGATTTTTTAACTTTTGCAATTCGCTCTATTGTTTAAAAAATTATCTATTATTTGCGCACCATATTCAGTTAATATTGATTCGGGGTGAAATTGCACCCCGTAAACTGCATGCACTTTATGTTGTATTGACATGATTTCACCATTTTCATCAACGCCAGTGGTTATAATATTTTCTCTAGATTGTGAAGTATGCTTCACAATCAACGAATGATATCTTCCAATTTTAAAATTGGATGGAATATTTCTAAATAACACATCTCCAGAATGAATCATCTGACTTTGTTTGCCGTGCATGGGGTGTTGTGCTGCAATAACTCTTGCAC
>CANISK010000187.1 GCA_947470205.1 Neisseriaceae bacterium
ATGCTGTGTTGAAACCTAAAAAATGAAACCTTATGGACATCTAGTACACGGCGGTTTAATTTTTTAGATTTCGCCTTGCTTAAAACTCAAATACTATGAGCATGTACTTCTTATCTTTGAGCTTTATGCTGTGTTTGAGCTTTAATGCGAATTAAGAGCTAAAATAAATCTAATTAAAACAACAGTATAATTGTCATTATCGCGCAGGATCTTGTCATTCTCTCTGCATTCGGGAATCCAGTATAATAATAAAACTATGGATTCCCAATCAAGTTGGGAATGACAGAATTTTTTAGCTCTTCATTCGCATTTTACATGATAGATTGATGCGCAACAAAATATAAAAGGTTTTGATATGTCTGACAATATAGTTGAAATTAGTAACTTAACTTTTGGGTATGATGAAAGTACCATCATTTTAGATGGTGTATCTTTATTTATTCCACAGGGTAAGATTGTTGCGATTATGGGTGGTAGCGGAAGTGGAAAAACCACCTTATTAAAATTAATTACCAAACAATATGAAGCTCAATCTGGAACGATATCAGTATTTGATACTGATATAAGTACATTATCCACTTCAGGTATTCTTAAAATGCGTAAAAAAATTGGCGTGCTGTTTCAGTTTGGTGCACTTTTTACTGATATCTCTGTATTTGATAATATTGCATTTAGTTTACGAGAGCACACCAATTTGCCATCATGTATAATTAAAACTATTGTTGATATGAAATTGCAAGCGGTTGGTCTTTTTGGGTCTGCTAATTTATTTCCAAATGAATTATCTGGTGGTATGAGCAGACGCATAGCTCTTGCTAGGAGTATTGCACTAGATCCATCTTTGATGTTGTATGATGAACCATTTACAGGGTTAGACCCAATATCATTATCCATCACCGCAAATCTAATCAAAGAACTTAATGCCACATTAAACCAAACATCAATTTTGGTTACTCATGATATTGAGGCATCTTTCAAGATAGCTGATTATATATATTTCCTCGCCAATGGTAAAATAGTGGCCAGTGGTACTCCAATTGACATAAAAAATTCTCATGATCCAATGGTGAGGCAATTTATTCACGGGGAAATAGATGGACCATTTGCATATAGATATAATACCAAAAATAAATATGCTTTTTGCCTTTGAAACTTGGACATTGTTAAAAATAAAAAATTTATTTACTAACGCGATTTATATATAAGAAACTAATCAACACAGTCATTGCGAGATTTGATTTATCAAGTCAAGGCAATCTAAATGTTTGACACTCATATGTTACATGTTGCATTTTATTGCTTGTGGGATTGCCACACCATGATAAATAATGGTTCGCAATGACGAGGCACATTAATTTGCGGTCACTAATACTTTGTTGGAATTGTTATGAAAAATTTGTTAATCACCATTGGGCACCCTATAAGTGAGATGATTTTACATTTTGGTAGGATTGTGCTATTATTGTTAAACATTATTATCGCCATACCATATGCAATCAGTAAATTTTGGTTGGTGATTAATGAAATATATTTTTGTGGGGTAAAGTCAATCACCATTATTGCTGTTTCTGGTTGGTTTGTGGGCATGGTGCTTGGATTACAAGGATATAATACTCTAGCGCGATTTGGCTCGGTTAGTGTACTTGGATCACTAGTTGCTCTTTCACTCACTCGTGAATTAGGCCCTGTGCTCACCACTATATTATTTGCTGCGAGAGCTGGTTCCGCCATTACATCTGGAATCGGGCTTATGAAAGCAACTGAGCAAATAGACGCAATGAGTGTAATGGCCGTAAGCCCCATCAAAAGAGTTATTGCCCCTAAGTTTATCGGTGGTATAATATCTGTACCATTTTTAGTAGCAATATTTAATGTCGCTGGAATATTTGGCGGATATTTTGTGGGAGTTGTATTGCTAAAACTAGATAGCGGTACATTTTGGTCTCAAATGCAAGATAGTGTTTCACTACATCAGGATATTATAAATGGATTTATAAAAAGTGCGTTATTTGGTATTGCAGTAAATTTAATTGCCGTGTATCAGGGATTGATTGCAAAACCCACTCCAGATGGTGTAGCTATTGCCACTACAAATACTGTAGTGTTTTCGGCTCTCACAACACTTGGAATGGACTATATCTTAACTTCACTGATGTTTTAAGTTACTACTCAGCCTATACGCTTAGTAGCTAGGCATATATTCTGGCAGTAAATCGATACAGGTCAAATGCTACCTGTTTTAATTGGGTGTTGATAAATTATGAAAAGAATAACCATTGATTTTTTTGTTGGTATGTTTGTCATTATTGGCATATTATCAATTGCATTTTTATCATTAAAAGTTGCAACCAATAACGGACAATCTAATGTATATAAAACATACACATTACATGCAAATTTTGCAAACATTGGCTCCTTAAAATCCAATGCACCAGTGAAGGTGTCTGGGTTTACTGTGGGGAGAATAACTGATATCACTCTGGATCCAAAAAATTATAAAGCTATTGTTATTATGGATATTAACGATAAATATCATTTTTCAACTGATGCATCTGCGCAGATACTCACAACTGGACTACTGGGGGAGCAATATATTGGAATACAAAATGGCGCAGAGGAAGCCGTACTACAAAATGATGAAACAATTACTATGACTTCGTCTGCATTGGTTCTGGAAAATTTAATTGGTAAATTTATGTCAAATATTAGTAAATAATAAATTTCACGAAAGATTTCACAAAAGGTATTGAATTGATTATGAAAAAACAAAATTTTAAGATTGCCCTACTGGTTGCAACATTAGTGAATTTCACTAATTATATATCTGCGGCGAATAATGATATCACAAGCGCCCCAATTAATAATTGCAAAATTATCTCCTCTAGCCCCATGGATAAAACTGATAATAGATCTAAGCAAAATAAATTAACCACAGCAGATGTTAACGCTGAATTTATATGTGAAATAAACTCCCCTTGTTCAATCATCAAATCAACATCGGAACGGGTTATAAATATCATCAACCAAGGTTCCTCACCAAATAAAACCACACTATTGATTAATAATGTAGCAAAACAAACTTTTGATTTTAATGTAATGACAAAATATGCAATGGGAGATAATTGGAAAAATGCCGATAAATCTCAACAGGATAAACTAATAAAAAATTTTAGTAATTTA
>CANISK010000188.1 GCA_947470205.1 Neisseriaceae bacterium
AGTAACAGTATCTTTTTGTTGCTGGTTATAGTAGAGTACTGCACTGAGATATTGGCTACCAATATCTGCCCCTTGACCATTTGCTTGGGTTGGATCGTGGATTTCAAAGAATTTTTTAAGCAAGTTTTCTAAACTGAGTTTGGTGTTATCAAAAATTACCCGGACTACTTCAAGATGTCCAGTTTTACCCGTGCAAACATCTTGATATGAGGGGTATTCCATTTTACCTCCACAGTAACCAACTTGAGTTGATAGCACACCTGCTAATTTTTTTAAATGATACTCAACACCCCAAAAACATCCAGCTGCCAGAATAATTTCATCGGTATCAATAATATTAGTATCAGTGACAAAGTCAAGAGCTGCGGAATTTACGCAATATCGTGTATTGAGTGGAGTATATTTTTCACCATTAAATATGTGCCCGAGGTGAGCATTGCATCTAGCGCATAATATTTCAGTGCGTTCTCCATCTGGATCTGGTTTTTGTGTAACAGCATTTTTAATGGCATCATCAAAGCTCGGCCAACCGCAAGTTGATTGAAATTTGTTAGTTGCACGAAATAATGCTATACCACAATTTCTGCAGAGATACGTACCATCTGCGTTAGTATTAGTATATTCACCAACATATTGACATTCTGTAGCTTGATGAAATATTACATCGTCTTGTGATGGGGTTAAACTTGCTCTTTTATTCATGAATATTCCTCAATGTTAAAATATTTACTTAATTTTGCATGTCTGGTTGATTGTAACTCATATTTCATATTGAATACCAATTAAAAATAGCTTAACTTATTAAGAAAATATTATAACATCAATAATCAATGTACGGTAAAATAGACTTCTGTCTATTAAATATAAATTCAGAATTAATATTTTTGGTGTTATTCCGCGCGACTGGCAATAGATTGGGTATTCATGGAAAAATATATATAATCAATGAATAGTCTGGACTTGATATTTCAATAAGTATACGGGAGAGATATGTTTAAAATTAATAAAAATAGATTGGGGTTAATTGGTTGTTTATTAGTAGTAATAACAGCTCATGCTTCTACATTTACTATTGGCAATAAAGATTGCAGTGCAGATGCAACTTACGAAGCAATAAGCAGTACTGGCAAAATACAAATTAAAGGTGGAACATATAGCTCTAAAAATCTTTATAGTCAAAAAGGCGTGGTTAAAGCACATACAGATAAAACAATTGAGATTACTAACCCAAAAGATAAAAGTAAAGTACAAATTATTTTCATCCATTCCATAAATAATATAAGTGGCAAAAATTTAACCACCCAGTTATGGTTAACAGAAAATAAGTTATGTCAAGTAACTGATAAGCAGCAATGCTATAAGTCTAACTTTAATGATTTTTATGCTTCCGACAAAGGAAGTTCTGGAATTCAGTTATGTATGGCGGCATATAAGGTCAACAAAGCAGAATTAGTAGGCTTAAGAACAGTAGGCGGTAGTTCATTGAAGCTTATTAAATAAGCTAACCTTGGGGTTTGCCGCATCGTGATACTTTACTTGTCACACTATGCGAAAAAACCCATTTTTGTAACAAATATTAAGTTCCACAAAATGTTTTGTAAATTTCCTTACTTGGTTTTGGAGTAATAGCAAGATCTTGATATTGCATATTTTCAAAAAAAGGTTCTTTTAATGCCTCTAATAATCTATGTATAAATGATAAATCACCATCATTTACTCTAAGGAGCGCTTCTTCTACTAAATAATTCCTTGGAATGATGTATGGATTATTTGCATTCATTAGATTTATTGTATCTTCCATGGATTTTCTATTCTTTTTTAATCTATTTTGCCAAATGTGATACCACGCTTTAAACTCCATGCTCTGATATGTTTGCTGATGAATCTTAACCTCTGAAGTTAAATCACGAAAAGTATTTGTATAATCAGATTCAGTTTTTTGCATCCAACTCAGAAGGTTTTCGATCAAATCAACATCTTCTTTTTCTTGGTTAAATAGCCCTAGTTTTTTTCGCATTCCTGATAACCAGTAGAAATTAAATTTTTCCCCGAAAGAATTAACTAGACTTGTAGCTAAATCAATGGATTTCTCAAGATTATGGTCAAGTAGTGGAAGTAATGTTTCTGCAAATCTGGCTAAATTCCATTGTGCAATTTGGGGTTGCTTTCCATAAGCGTAGCGACTGTTTACATCAATTGAACTAAATATAGCGTTAATATCATATTTATCCATGAAAGCACATGGTCCATAATCTATGGTTTCACCACTAATTGACATATTATCGGTATTCATAACTCCATGAATAAAACCCACATTCATCCATTTTGCTATTAAAAAAGCTTGCTCATCTATTACCTTTTCCAGAAAAGACAAATATGGATTTTTCTGTTCAAATAATTCTTTATAGTGACGATTTATTGTATAATCGGTAAGTTTTTTAAGTAAGGTTTTATCTTTCAAAAAGGCAGCATATTCAAAAGTTCCAACTCGAATATGGCTTTTTGCCACTCTAATCAAAATAGCACCCGGCAGAGGTGTTTCTCGGTGTACCAGTTCACCAGTTTTAACTACAGCAAGACTTCTGGTGGTGGGTATTCCTAAAAAATTCATCGCTTCGCTAATAATATATTCACGAAGCATAGGGCCAATTGCAGCTCTCCCGTCACCTCTTGTTGAATATGGGGTTTTTCCTGAACCTTTAAGTTGAATATCGTAGCGTTTTAAACATGGAGAAATATGTTCACCGATTAAAATAGCTCTTCCGTCTCCAAGAATATTAAAATAACCAAACTGATGCCCCCCATATGCCTGAGCAATAGATTGCGCCCCATTTGGTAATCTATTTCCAGAAAGAATCATTGCTAAATCTGCATTATTTATCTTTTCAAGATCTAAACCTAATTCATTTGCCAACTCTTTATTTAAAATTACACAAGAGGGTGATCTTACTAAGCTTGGACTAACTTCACTATAGAAGTTTTTTGGTAGACTCATATAGCTATTATCAAATTTCCAACCCATTTCATTTATACTATTTGATATTTTCTCATCCATATTCATATTTATTACCTGTCCAATAAAATAGTCATTTTTCCATAATCTAACATAATTATATCGCAAATTCAATTACGAATATCAGCGATGTTTATCAACTATGTA
>CANISK010000189.1 GCA_947470205.1 Neisseriaceae bacterium
AAAAAATATATAAGTTATATGCGTTGTGGTCACAGCAATAAATTTTTATCAACGAAACGTTGGTAATTTGGGTTGATATTTTCATTGAATCTGGATTCCGTGTCAAGCACGGAATCCAGATTATAATTTCTTATCTAGCAGTAAAGCATCTAGGCTCCGAACTATTTCTATACATGAGGTATCTACAAATAACCCGTTTGATGACGGGTTTTCTATAAACAAGCCTCGCACATAAAAATAAACTGCACCGCCTAAGAGATGAGATGAATCTGGTATCTGTAGGCGATTTTCCAAATGTCTCTTTATTGCAATCAAATACAAAATATATTGCAGGTAATATTGATTTTTAGCCATATCTCGCAATATTTCATTTTCGGCATAGGTAACATCAAAAGATGATAAATAATTATTAATCGAACTTGTTTTGTAGTCTAATATGTAATATTTGCCATCTAATTCAAAAAATAAATCAATAAACCCATGAATAAAACCCTGATGGATGGTATTTAATTTTTTAGATGCAATTGCAAATGGGTGTTTATCGCCATAGTGTTGGCTTATCAATAAATATAATTCATCTTTTAGGTTTACCGTGGTTGGAATATGTAAATTAAACTCAAGCTCACTAATTTTATTTGATATTGATGATAAAGAGTGATTACCTAATATCTTATACTCAAATATTTTTTTAGTAATTGCGATACCGTCCTCTACATATGAAACATCTAGATTATTTTTAATAAATATTTCTTGAGCGTGGCATTCAAAATTGTCCACACCAATTTTCGCATACATCTCGCATAGATCATGAGTAAGCACCCCAAAGTCCGCACCTTTGAAGTTATTTAATAGTGAATAAGTGTATTTTATTGGATTATTGTCTGTGGTAATTGGTTGGGTTTCATTTTCTGTCTCTTCAGTGTTTTTATTTATGAGTTTGGTAAGCATTGGGTTATCATCAAAATCATGGGTTAAACTAGTGTAACTTTGTCTGGTAAAAGTTTTATTTATATTCATCATATCCAATGTATTTGATTGCAAGAAACCCACAGCATTGTCTATCTTTTCAAATTTTAGTTGCTTTAATATCTGAGGTGTTATATATGGCTGTGAATAAACTGCAACCCCAGGTAACTCATCTTTAGATTTAATTGCATCGTGCCTCTCTGCCATATCCGCATCACCAAAAAATAATGGGTAATTAAATAACTCATGTGTATCATCCTCTGAGTTTAGTGGGTTAAATCCAAATAATTCATATATACGTGGGGTTTTAGTGTTGGCATGATAATTTTTACTATTTGTATTTTGCATGCTAGTGTTAGCAACATAAATATATAGCCTAGATTTTGCTCTAGTGAGTGTTACATAATTTAGGCGATGTATTTCATCATTTTCAATCTGGTTATTATATAAAATATGTTCTGGATTTGATGTCAATACCCCACCCTCATTAAGCGCCACAAATTCCCCATCATATTTTTTAAGATGCCCACTCGTGTTTAACCCGCGCAATTCAGAAACATTATATATATTTGATTTAAAAAATGGGCAAAATACGATGTCAAACTCAAGGCCTTTGGATTTGTGTGCAGTTATAATTGTGAGCTGTTGGGGGCTACTATTCATCCTAACCAACTCACTTTCATTATCTACGCCAGTATCCCGCCCATTTTTTATATTGTTGATTTTTTCTGATAACCAAAATAATATTTCTCTATGAGAGCTGATGGTCTTTATAGCTATAGACATAAGCTCTCCAAGGTGCATTAAATTAGTTAAAGTTTGGGCATTAAAGTCAACATTATAGTATTTATATATAGCGCTTAGGTCATTTATTAAAAGATATACTAATGCCATGATATTAAATTCATTGATCTTTTGTTTATATTTAAAAAAACATTCATTTATATCATGAGTTTTCAATATTTTCCTTGATATATTCACAAAATCATCAAGTTCTACATATGGGATATTAAATAAATTGGTTGCAATTGCTTTTTTGAACATTGTGAGATTGGATAAATCAAAAATCGAGGTTAATATTGATAATAAGCCTTTGGATTCCTGTGACATAAAAACATTCACTCGCATTGAGATATTAGAGCTTACGCCATACTTAATCAACTCATCTGCGATATTTTGTGCATCAGTATTGTTTGCCACAATTATTGCCATTTGAGATAATATTTTGTTATCTTGCTGTAGTAATAATAAAATCTCACCAATCATCACATTGATGATTTTTTCATTACGAATATCTGGCTGTGTGCCATAAACGGTTACTACATGTACGTTATCATTTGATACAAAGTATTTATTAATATTTTTTGTGTTTAATATATTCTTTAAGGACTCAATTGTGGGCAATGAATATAATTTGCTATAGTCAATACAGGATTTTGTATCTTGCATGGATATACCATCACCAAATGGACTAGGATTATATTTGTTGGTAAATAGTTTATTAATAAAATTGATAATATTTCCGTGTGAGCGTCTATTTTCATTTATAAATAAAGTGCTATTGATGATATTTTTTGCATGTAGATATACATTTAAATCTGCCCCACGGAATTTATAAATAGCTTGTTTTGGGTCTCCCACTGCAATCACCACCCCTCTTTGGAAAGTGGTATCTATTTTGTAAATACTATTAAAGATATTCCACTGGTGCCTATCGGTATCTTGGAACTCGTCAATAAATACAATTGGATATTCATCAAATAGAGCATTTTGTAAATGTGTGTTATACGATAGCGCATCTGATAACGCCAACACCAGATCATCAAAATCTAAAATATTTTTTTGTTTCACATGTTTGGAAAAATTTGCCTCTATGTATAAACAAATTGCACTATATATATGTAATAGCATTTGATTATGATATTGCGATACATCTTTTTTGTCAATGGTGGATATGTCTACGGTGAGCATCGTGAGATCTGGGTTTGGAGTTACTTTATATGCAAGAACAAATTTTTTATTTTTATAGGTAATAATATTATTTTTATCAAAAATATTTCCCAGCGCTTCAATGATATCATTATCTGATGAGCTGGTGGTTTTAATAATGGATTTTAAATTTTTAAATATGATGTCTATTTTACTATTTAAATCAT
>CANISK010000190.1 GCA_947470205.1 Neisseriaceae bacterium
AAGAGGGATCTCGCGGGAATGACAAGAGGGATCTCGCGGGAATGACAAGAGGGATCTCGCGGGAATGACAAGAGGGATCTCGCGGGAATGACAAGAGGGATCTCGCGGGAATGATAAAATACTGTCATCCTCGCGAATCTGGGG
Source organism: Neisseriaceae bacterium (assembly GCA_947470205.1). Taxonomy (GTDB): domain Bacteria; phylum Pseudomonadota; class Gammaproteobacteria; order Burkholderiales; family UBA11063; genus Aquella. The sequence continues at coordinate 145 of CANISK010000190.1, forward strand.
ATCCAGTGGGGGGCGGTAAGATTTAATGCCATGTTGGATGGGCATTTTTTGGCCCTAGCTCAAATGGACCAAATTCATCCACTTGTATTACGTCATTAGTTAGCTTAAAAGTATACTCTAAGTGTTCTAATTCAGATTTTGTAATAATGCCAAGCTCCAGAGCTTTTGCAGCTACTTTTTCAATAGACGCTTTTGGTAATTGATGTTTTTTAATTGCTGTGATTATTTTAGTTTTTATCGGGCTTGCTTTTAGGCTCGCTTCAAATGCAATCTCAACTCTACCCATTGGGTCTTTTATGTCATCTGGTACATAACACATGGATTTAAATAATTTACGCACCTCACCATCACTTAATAAATTTTGTGATATTTTATGTTCTAGTGTATCACTTGGTTGTTTGTATGGTAAACCATATGGAAATAATGAGAATTTTAATATTTTACCTAAAATTTTATTTGGAAAGTTTTCTAATGTTTGCACTAATGCATTTTGTGCTGTATATAGACAATAATCCAATACCCAAGTGATAAATAAGTCATGTGATTTAATTACTTCATCATTTTTACCATATATGTAAGCTTCGTAATATTTTAAGCTAGCACATGCCATATAAAGATAACTCATCACATCGCCAAGACGCGCTGATAATCTTTCCTTACGTTTTAATTCACCGCCTAATGTCACCAGTGCAATATTGCTAATAAACGCAAAATAACTAGACATTCTGGTGATTTGTTTATAATATGCGTTATATTTTGATGCACTGTAGCCATTTGCAAATATGCCACACGTTATTGAATGAAATAATGCACGTATTGTGGTGTTAATCGTATAGCCTACATGTCTAAACATAGCGTTATCAAATTCCTCCAATCCATCAATACCTTTCATGAGAGACTCGTACTCACGTCTCACATATGGGTGACAACGCATAGAGCCTTGACCAAAAATAAGCAGGTTTCTGGTCATTATATTTGCGCCCTCTACAGTGATGCCTATAGGAGATCCTTCATATCCACGTGCAAGGTAATTATTTGGCCCAAGTATTACACCACGTCCAGCATGCACATCCATGGCCCCTGTAATTGCAATTCTACCATTTTCTGTTAAATGGTATTTGGCAATTGCTGATGCAACTGAAGGCTTAATGCCATTATCTACCGCACTAACCGTGAATTGACGAGTTGCATTTAACATATATGCAAGTCCACCCATTTGAGCAAGCTTCTCTTCTACGCCTTCAAAGGTACCAATTGCCACTTTAAATTGTTCACGCACTAAAGAGTAAGCAGAGCTCATCACCGTAGCCATCAAGCTACTTGCAGTACCGCAAGCTGGAAGAGATATTGATCTACCTATTGCTAGACACTCAACCAACATTCTCCATCCTTCGCCCACCATTTCTTGTCCACCAATAACCCAATCCATTGGGATAAATGTTTCTTTTATCCTAACCACACCATTCATAAAAGCTTGGTCTAATGGTAATAGACGATTACCAATTTCCAAACCATCGTGATTATAGGGCAACAATGCACATGTTATACCTTCTCGCCCTACTCCGTGTAATAGGTTGTCTGGATCTTTTAATTGGAACGCCAAACCCACTAATGTTGCAATTGGGGCTAAAGTGATGTATCTTTTATTTATATTGGTGAGTTTTATACCAAGGGTTTCTTGTCCATTGTATATACCATGGCACACTGTACCTAAGTCTGTGATTGAAGTTGCATCACTTCCAGCTGTTGGTCCTGTGAGTGCAAAACATGGGATTTCATCTCCCTTGGCAAGACGCGGTAGGAATTTGTTTTTTTGTTCGGTAGTGCCATAATGGTATAACAATTCTCCGGGCCCTAATGAATTGGGCACCATTACAGTTACTGCAACAGAAATACTTCTAGTCGCCAATTTCATTACTATTTCAGAATGAGCAGCCGCAGAAAAACCAAGTCCACCATATTCTTTGGCAATTACCAACCCAAAAAAACCTTTTGAGCGAATATAATCCCACATTTCTTTAGGTAAATCTTTATCTGTATGGGTAATTTTCCAATCATCTATCATGCTGCATAATGTCATTACCTCATTTTTCATAAAATGACGCTCTTCATCACTTAATCTAAATGGTTTCAATGAATGCAAAGTTTTATAATTTGGTTTACCTTGAAAGATTTCTTTTTCATACCACGTATCCCCGGCATTTAATGCTAATTGTTCTGTTTCAGATATTTTGGGTAATACTTGTTTTGCAATTGTAAAGATATATTTGGTGATTAGAATACGCCGTAAAAACTTTACCCCACCCACCAATGCAATTCCAAAAGATAGACTACTTACAATGGTAAGCAGTATACTATTTATTGACGGTATATAGTACATTATTAACAAATATGTGAATATTGTTAAACACCATACCATTAGCCGTTGCGTAAAATATAACACGAACATGCTAAGCAGTATAAAGCCTAATATAAATAAGGTATTCATATATATCTTTCAAAAAAATTAACATTTATAATCATCAAGACATCATATTGTGAACCACCCGCAACTATAATGCTTAAGCATTTGAAGTGTGGGCTTCTTGGGAGCTTTCAGCTATCGCTAAAATCCGAATACCAAAGTTCTGATAATCACCAAGCTATCCCCGCCATTCCAGCGGTTCTTATATTTATACTGGCATTGATATCTCTATCGAGAATCAAATTACATTCTGCATTTCGGTAATAGCGGGGATAATTGGCTATCTCACCCTCACTACTTACATAAAATCCATTCATTGCATAATCTAATCCAAGAATTTTATCATTTCGTGGTGTAACTTGTTTTATCTCAGAAACACCCTCCACGGTTATACTCACATAGTATTTACCTGAAGGTGCTTTTGATATAGTACATGATTTAATCTTTTCGGTTGCTTTTAATTCTCTATGTTTGATAAATTTAACCAAACCAA
>CANISK010000191.1 GCA_947470205.1 Neisseriaceae bacterium
AATTAGATTTAAAAATGGGTCAAGTAATATAAAAATCATAAATAAATGGAAATTTTTTTTCATACCATCGATTATTAAATCAAATGTATTATCAATTGGTAGCCCGCCAATCATACCAGTGCTAATTGCTAAAAATAACATTACAAAAATTACATAAGATGTATGGGCGTGACTGTAAAGACCGTAGATAACCATTATAACAAAACTAAATATAAAAAATAATGTAGTGATTGTACTCCTTGTGTTTGGTTTGAATATAATACTGCTGTCATTATTATCGGATATGATGCTATCGTTGTTGTTAGTTAAATCACTTTCTTTTTGTACAACATTTGCCATGACCCAAGATGTGCACAATGTGACTAATGAGATAGGAATCGCTGCATATATTAATATGGTTAAGTAGTTTAATTTAGTTACACCAATTAGGGCGATAATGGGTGGCGTGAATGGCCCAAGTATTAAAGCTTCTTCACCGCTTGCTTGCATTAATATTGCAAGAGACTCTCTGGATATGTTTACTTTTTGTGCAATTGGTTTTAATATAGGTGCCAATATAGCAAGTCCGCCTGCCAGTGTACCAAGTATGGCAACACATACAAGACATGATAAAATAATACCAATTTTTACTTTAGTTTTAGTGTTAATTCCTACGGTATAAATAATCTTATACACAAGCGTATTTGTTACGCCAGTTTGATTTAATACCTCTCCAAGTCCGCGTCCTAACATAATAATAAACCCAACCAACGCTAGAAATGAACCAAGTGCCACTTCAAATGTTTTGCCAATATCAAGTGGACTCTTATGATTTATAATAAAACCAAGCATTACGCAACAACTAGTTGCCACCAAGATGTTTGTATTTCTGAATACTAAAATTGCATATAAGATAATTAAAGATAAACTCATCAAGGATAGCCAAAATGATAAGGTGTGCAATTGTGATATATGCATCATACTGTATACCTCGTTTATTCAACTGTATTAATAATAGTAAACCCTTCAATAACTCCATCAATACCTAATCCATATTTTTCTGATAATGTAATTACATCTTTTTCTATTGTTGCACCCCCTTGAATAGGGTTATATTTAATGAGTGCAAGTGGGTCAAAATCTCCATATAGAATATCCATTTTTGCAGCCATAAAGTGGGCAATTGCATTAACACCAATGGGGGATTCAAGCATACAGCCAGCCATACATTTAAGATGCGAATTTGTAGCGATGCTATACATTGCATTTGCGTTATAAATTCCACCACATTTCATCAGTTTAATATTGATCCCATCACTTATTTTTTTATTAGCTATTTCTAATGTATCAGGAACATTAAAACACGATTCATCTGCTATAATTGTTAAATTTGTGTTATCTCGCACAAATTTTAACCCTTGAAGGTCATGCGCTTTCACTGGTTGTTCGATGAATGCTATATTAATCTCTTGTTTCTCTAAGATGTTTATAATTTTTATCGCATCTTTAGGATTCCAGCCTTGATTGGCATCAATAATAATTTTGATTTCATCACCAATAGCATTATGAATTACCTCAATTTTTTTTAAATCATCATTATGGTTTATTCCAGCTTTTATCTTAATTGTTCTAAAGCCCAATTCTTTAAACATCTTAGCATCTGCTACCATTGATCCTATATCTCTAGCGCTAATTGTAATGCACGTTTTAATTTGATTTACATTACCACCTAGTAATTTGTAGAGAGGAAGTTGACAGGACTGGGCAAATAAGTCATAAAGTGCCATATCGATAGCGGCTTTGGCGCTATTGTTGTTTTGTAATGAGTTGTGTAGTAGATGAATCAGTTGATTAAAATCATGTATATCGTGCCCAATTAATTGGGGTGCAATGATATTTTCAATGGCATAGATTATAGAATTTGTCGTATCACCAGTTATTGCAGGGGTTGATGCAGCAGAACCGTATCCGACATTACCACAATCAGTGTGAATCATTATCACCACATCTTTCACTGATGAGGTTTGTCTTACTGCGGTAATAAATGGACGAATGAGTGGAATTTCTAATGTGCCGATTACAATTGAAATGATACGCATATGGGCACCTCACAACATTTACAGAGGAGTATTTTGATAATGTACTTTGGATTATATTGTGATACATTATCTCATGTATTGGTCTTAATTTGCAATGGTTTATTATTGAATATATATTGTGTTATCATAAAAATTACCTCATGTACTAAGATTTAAGATACAATAATTCTTGTTTTATTATCTTTTAGTGTTAAAGTTTATGAATATGTAGTAAGGGTAATGCTCATGAAGAAAATATCAATATTAATTGTTAATTATCAGACCGAAAATTATGTTGTGAATTTATTAAATAACATAACACAACAAACAATTCTAAAATCAGATATTGAAGTAATCATTGTAAATAATACTCAATCTGATAAACTACTGACAATGGTTAATAATCTAGATTTTGTATTTAAAATCAATATTATACAAAATGATAATAATTTAGGTTTTGGTGTGGCTAATAATATAGGAGCCAAGAGTGCTACAGGTGAATATTTATTAATAATTAATCCAGATATATCAATGATTGAATCTGATTATTTAGAGAGATTGTATTGGGTGGCAAAATCAAATACAAATTATGGTGTTATATCTACTCGTTTATTCAATCAATATCATGAGCAATGTGATACGTTTTTCACATATCCATACAAGAAAGAATTTAAAAATCTACCGGGTAAAATCACTGCGGTAATTGGTGCTTTAATGATGATCAAACGAGATTTATATTTACAGGTTAATGGTTTTGATGAAGATTATTTTTTATATGAAGAAGATATTGATTTATGTCTAAGGATCCGCCAGATTGGTTTTGAAATTTTCGTTTATAATGAATTGTCGGTGCTTCATATTGGTGGGGTTAGTGAACGCAGCACTAAAATGTATGATTATCAAACAAAAAAAAGAGATGGTGTATATTTATTTTGCTTAAAACATTATACACAAAACGAATTTAAGAAAATTCTTTTTTATGATATCATAGAATCATTTTGGCAATTATTTTTATTATTAATTAGAATTAAAATATTCAAA
>CANISK010000192.1 GCA_947470205.1 Neisseriaceae bacterium
CCATGTGTAGTCACTATGATATATCCATTGATCTTTAAAGAGTTCTTTGTTACCTTTAAAGACTTCATTGAGTGTGGATACTAGTGTGGTTTTACCGAATCTGCGCGGACGGGAGAGGAAGTATTTGCCTGAAAGTTTTACTATTTCATAGACATGCTGGGTTTTATCTACATATGCAAAACCTTGAAGAAGGAGCTTATTAATATCAGACTCACCTATGGGGAGTGGATTTTTATGTGGATTTTGTTCCATATTATTGAGTAATTCTCATAAAATTATATGTTTATTGTTGATATTATAGCATAAATGAGGGTATGCTAACAGTATTTGAACGGGTGGCGAATTATTTAATTTTTGCAAACTTCTCACCAATAATAGTGATATAATCACTCCTTATTTTAGCTCTTAATCCACATTTCAATGTAATAAAATAAGGATTGTTTATGGTGACTACATTTAAATACAAATGGTATAGCATTGGCGATATAGGGGCAGCTGCAACAATCATGTTTGATATATTATCTATTTTAACTTTCATGTCATTAATTCTAAAATTTGGCTATGCATTTCCATCTGATATTATCGTATCACATATTATTCCTGGTACTGTGGTTGGGGTGATTATTGGTAATATTTTATGTATTTATTTGTGTTTTAAATTAGCCAAGAAAAATCAAGATAACACAATTACTGCAATGCCATTTGGATTGGATGCACCATCAGCAATTGGTTTTGTATTGTGCATTACAGGCCCATCATTTAAATATTTTCTATCTCAAGGGTTGGATGCTCATGCTGCTGGTATAAATGCATGGCAAGTAAGTGTGGGGTGTCTATTTGCAATTGGGCTACTAAAACTATTTTGTAGTTTTTTTATTAACCACATAAAATCATTTATACCACAATGTGCTCTACTTGGAGCAATCGGAGGGGTTGCAATTGCATTAATTGGTTTCATTCCATTGTTATCAATCTTTAAAGTACCAACTGTTGGTTTGTTCTCTCTTGCAATCATATTGTTTACTATGGTTGCACATGTAAAATTACCATTCAATATATCTGGTATACCATGTGCAATTATCTTAAGCACAATATTATACTACATTTTAATACCATTTGGTCTAAGCGGGTCTATGCCAGATCTTACTTACCAAATATCGCTATTATTACCGTTACCTTCAATAAAATTTTTCCCAGTTATAGATGTCGTTATAAATCATTTGCCAGTTGTAATACCTTTTGCATTGTTGGTGATTTTTGGCACCATGTCAACTACCGAAACTGCGAGATGCATGGGGGATGATTATAATACCAAAGATCTAATGTTGGTAGATGCAATCTCCACCCTAAGTTCAGCATTTTTTGGCGGTATAACACAAACAACACCTTATGCTGGTTACTCAGCATATAAAAAAATTCATGCTAAATCTGGATATTTATTAATAAATTTAATAATTGTTGGTATTGGTGGTCTTTTTGGAATTACTAGTTTCATTGTAAATCTTATCCCTGAATCAGCAATTGCTGCGGTATTGTTATACGTTTCTCTTGAAATCACAGTACAGGGATTTGTCCAATGTGACAAAAAACACTTCCTGATTATTATTTTTGCGTTCTTGCCATCCATCGCTCGCTTACTAGAGATTAAATTGACTGATGGATCTTTAATGTTAACCGAAAAATTACAAATTAATAATTTTAATAGCTTTCCACCAATTAATGATCATTTGGCAATTATTCTATTGGGTAATGGATTTATTATAACTTCCATACTTTGGGCATCTGTTTTATATTTCGTAATAGAAAGGGAATGGCTACGTGGATTTATTTGTTCTATTATATTGGCAATATGTTCATATTTCGGCATCATCCATTCAGTTTTTATTAATGGTAGCGTATATATGCCATGGAATTTACCATTAGGTATTAGAATGATTCCAACAACACTAGCAATTGGTTATTTATTATTCGGCGTAATCATAATATTGGCATCGAGGTTAAAATATGAACATTGATATGAAAGCAGCAACTCTAGCACATAATTTTATCAAATCTAAATTAGGTGTTAACATACCAAAAATTGCCCTAGTTCTAGGTTCTGGATTGGGTGATTTTATTAAAGGCACTCACGTTGTTGCCTCTATTAAATATAGTGATATCCCCGGATTCCCCAATAATAACATGAGTATTGTTGGGCATAATCATCAATTAAGCTTAATTGAATTACCAAACGGTAAACAAATATTAGCTATGTGTGGAAGATTTCATTATTTTGAAGGATATCAGGCAAAACAAGTTGCATTACCCATTGTTGTATTTGCTCTTTTGGGGGTGGAATATTTATTTGTAAGTAATGCTGCCGGCGGAATTAACGCCACTTTCACACAGGGGGACTTAATGTTGATAAATGATCACATGAATTTTACTGGATATAACCCATTAATTGGCATTAATAATGACACTATAGGCCCTAGATTTTTAGATCAAACAGAGTGTTATAATTCTCAATTAATTAAAATGTCTCACCAAATAGCAAAATCTCTTAATATGACTCTACAAGAAGGTGTATATATGGCAGTTTCTGGACCAACGTATGAAACCAAATCTGAAATTAACGCATTTCGTGTTTTAGGGGCGGACGCAGTTGGTATGTCAACAGTATATGAAGTGATTACTGCTAATTATTTTAAAATAAAAGTACTTGGTATTTCGTGCATAACAAATATGGCAACTGGTATTGCCAACAAAAAGCACAATCATGAAGATGTGGTCGCAACAGCTTTGGCGACAGTAGATAAATTTACTATACTAATAAATAATATTATAGCTACTTTGTAGATTTTAAGTTGGACAAGCACTTGCATATCGTCCAACTTATTGCTTATTTTCAATAATTGTAGGCAACTCCACCATAAAGATCTGAATGTGACAGATTGCGCTTTTATGTCCTTTGATGACAATTTTATTTTGTCATTTTGTCATTCTCTGGACCCCCAATCTTTATAATTAGAACAGTCTAAACGCTCTTTGTTTGTACACGTGGAATCGTAACACATGTCAATTTCTATGGCTTTGTTTTCAGCTTTGTTATA
>CANISK010000193.1 GCA_947470205.1 Neisseriaceae bacterium
ACCAAAAGCATCATCAATAGTAATTTGTATTCTCATAATCTAGTACCTATAAATGATTAATAATGAGTAATGATAACTCACTTAATATTTAAAAGTCAATATTATGAGTATTATTACAGCAATTCCCCGCCTATTCTTATGTATGAACCGCAGGCTTTATCAAGTTCTTTCATGTGGTCTGTAAGTAACATTGTATGTTCTCTGTACCTTTTGCAATATATTTTAGCGCAGTTTGTTATTTGGGTTACAATCAAAACTTAATACTGTATTGTATAGACCTCTTGCATAACCTATGTTATTCAACTTTTCATTCAGAATTATACATTCCTGCGATGAACTTAAATCGCCGTCATTACGATAACCCGCATGGTCAAAGGTAATCTCACCTGTCGGGGATTGCCGCGGGGCTTTGCCCCTCGCAATGACGAGGGTTTATGTATAGGCTAAGTAGTAACGGATAAATATATCGAGTTAGTCAGAGATATAAGATTTAGCCATTTGGATGAGTTTTATTGGCTTAATTTTACTTGCCTGTCCTTCAGCACCAAATTGATGATATCTATCTATACAAATTTGCTTGGCAGCTAATTTTGCATCTTTTAGATATTGTCTTGGGTCAAAATGATCTGGGTGTTGATTTAGGTATCTTCTAATTGCACCAGTCATTGCGAGGCGGATATCGGTATCAATATTGATTTTCCTTACCCCATGCTTAATGGCGATCTGGATTTCTTCCACCGGTACACCGTAGGTGTCTTTTAGGCTTCCGCCATTTTCTCTGATGATATTTAACCACTCCTGTGGTACTGAGCTTGAACCATGCATGACTAAGTGTACATTGGGGATTTTCGCGTGAATTTTCTTGACTTGGTCTATGGATAATATATCTCCAGTAGGTTTTTTGGAAAACTTGTATGCTCCGTGTGAGGTGCCAATTGCAATAGCAAGAGCATCCACTTTAGTCTGTGATACAAAATCATAGGCTTCATCTGGGCTTGTGAGTAACTGTTCTTTGGATAGAATACCATCAAAACCGTGCCCATCTTCTTTGTCACCCGCTCCAGTTTCAAGAGAACCCAAACAGCCAAGCTCCCCCTCCACAGACACCCCAACTGCGTGCGCAATTTCAACAACTTTTTTAGTGATACTTACATTATACTCGTAATCACTAGGTGTTTTACCATCCGTTAACAAAGAGCCGTCCATCATAACAGAGGAAAAACCAAGCTGTATGGCTTGTACACATACATTCATAGATGAGCCGTGGTCTTGATGCATAACCACTGGAATATGCGGATATTCTGATACCGCACCCATAATTAGATGACGCAAAAACTCCTCCCCTGCGTATTTTCTAGCTCCAGCTGAAGCTTGCAAGATAACTGGTGCATCACACTTATCAGCTGCTTCCATAATCGCCTGGATTTGCTCGAGATTATTTACATTAAAAGCTGGAATGCCGTAATTATTTGTAGCTGCGTGGTCTAATAATTGACGTAATGATACTAATGCCATAACAACGATATCTCCAAAAAATATTTATTGAACATTGTGGTGCCCTCGACAGGAATCGAACCTGTAACTGCCCCTTAGGAGGGGGCCGTTATATCCATTTAACTACGAAGACTGAGAAAGTAATTTTAACGCATCTTTAATGCCGGTGCTTAAATTAATAAATGTGTTGGGAAGTTTTTTTAATGTGACACTAATTACCTTATCGGTATAACCCAAACTACGTAGTGCATCTGATATATCGGCGTGATATGTGTTATTTATAGTATGGTTATCATTTTGTGCGGACGCGGGATTATTAAGATTAGATTCTATCCATGTTTTATCTTTAAGCTCTAATATCATCCGCTCGGCCATTTTTTTACCAATGCCTGGGGTTTGGCACAATATCGCTGTATCTTTGTTTTGAATTGCAAGGCTAATATCTGCCACAGAAAGAGTGGATAATAAAGCAAGACCAATTTTGGCGCCAATGCCTGATACTTTAATAAGCTCACGAAATGCGTTTCGTGTATTTATGGATATAAAGCCATATAATGTATTGCCATCTTCTTTGATGATTTGATGAATGTAGATTGTGGTATCAATGTTATCTAATTCACTAAATTTGGCACAATCTGGCATGGGGCATTCAATTTCATAGCCAATGCCATAAGTTTCAATAATCACCACTGGTGGTTTATTTTGTATTATTTTACCGGTAATACGCTCTATCATATTAATTTATCACCTTGGATTTTCGACGTCATAGGGAATGACAAAATCATAAAAAAGATCTATAACTATTTAAACGTTGGAATTATTGCTTCTTTGTACTGTTTTTTAATAAATGTATTTATCGCTGGTGAATTTATTGCACTTTTGAGCTTTTGAAATTTCGGTAAATTCACATCTTCTTTTTTGACTGCAATAATATTTACATATGGGCTATTGTTGGTTTCAATGAATATGGCATCTTTTATGGGAGATAATCCAGCTAGTAGCGCAAAATTTGCATTAATTACTGCGATAGAAGTATCTCCTGTTTTTAATACTCTTGGTAACATCGGAGCCTCTAGCTCTTTAAACTCTAAATCATATGGGTTGCCCATGATATCTTTTTTTGTGGGAAACTCAACATTTTTTTTGAGGGTAATAAAATGATAACTTTGTAATAATAACAATGCCCTACCTTCATTGGTGGTATCATTTGGAATGCTAATTATTAACCCTTTGGGTAATTTTGATAATGTTTTAGTTTTTAAGAAGTTCTGCAACGATGGAAGAGTTTTGTTAACAAAAATACCCATGGGTTCAATTTCAACTGATGCTAACTCCACCAAATTTGTACCATGCTCTTTGTTAAATTGCTTTAAATATGGTCGATGTTGAAAAAAATTGGCGTCTAATTGATTTTGTGATAACAATAAATTGGGGGTAACGTAATCATTTAATTCTTTGATTTGCAGATCTATGCCTTGTTTTTTGAGTATTGGTTGTACTTGTTTTAAAATAGCCGCATGTGGCGTGGGAGATGCACCAATAACGATAACTTCGTTCGCGATAATATGATTATGCAGAAATGTACCAATAACAATAAA
>CANISK010000194.1 GCA_947470205.1 Neisseriaceae bacterium
AAGAAAAGAGCAAAAACTTTGGAGGGCTAAGTCATGTAAAAAGTTAATCAAAATTTAAAAAATTATTTCTATAAAAAACTATAAAATGGTTTGACAATTGGGTCCACTATATCGAGTGCCACATTTATCTACAATTTTTGCTAAAATTGCTTTTTGTATTGAGTCATTGGTTAACTCAAGTACACCCTGTTTGAGGGTTTGTTTTGAATCAATTGCTAGATTAATGTCGTTATCATTATCTCCTCTATCATGAGAATTTCCACCACCAATTCCAGTAGTGTTATCTTCTTTTTTCTTATGTTGTGGTAAATTTTTAACTGTTGCAACAATTTCAATACGGTCTCTTATTGCCTCGATTTTATCAGCTAAATTATCCAATAGTTCTACTTTATTTATATTGGCATCAAGTCGTTCATCATGTGATCTTAGTGCATTTAATACATCCCATACTATTTGATAATTAACATTAGTATTTAACGCTTCATCTGCGTTGACTCCAGCAGGTATCCCAACTGGTATAATTACATAACCTAGTTTTTTACCAGGTGCAATTCGCATAACACGTCCTACGGATTGCACTATATCTACTTTAGATTTTCTACCATGAATAAACATAACTGCATCTAATGATGGCACATCTACACCTTCAGATAAGCATCTAGCATTGCTTAATATTCTACATACGTCTTTTGTGTTTTCTTTTAACCATGATAATTTGGTGGTTCTTTCAGTTGCATCCATTGTGCCGTCAACGTGTTGCAATTCGCACACAACATCACTTACATCTGGATATTGTGAGAGGTATTCTTTTGCCACTTGTCTAAATTCATTTGTAAATAGTTTAGAGGATTTTATACTATTGCAAAATGCTACTGCACGATGCATAGGAGTACTGTTTGTTTCAATTCCATGCTTAATTAATGCCTTATAGCATCCAATCATTTTAGTTGCATCATCGAGCTTTAAACCGCTCTCTGAATCAGATAATCGTTTTTGTATATCTTTAGCTACCTGACCTTCATCAACAGCCAAAACTAATACTTTATAATCGGATAATAAACCCTTTTCAACTGCTTCACCAAATTTTAAACTATAAAAAACCTGACCATATGTATCAATATCATCCATTGAATATAAATCTGCAGATTTTTCTTTTGCCTTTTCTTTAACTTGACCTATATACACCCTTGGCGTAGCAGTCATATATAGACGTTTGGAACCTTTAATAAAATCATTATTATGTATTTTCACAAAGTTTGTGTCATCTTCACCAAGTAATGTTGCTCCCGTAGTACGATGGGCTTCATCACAAATAATTAGATCAAATACACGCATTCCATGTTTTGCCTGAGCATTATGAATAACATCAATTGATTGATAAGTTGAAAACACTACCGTCATTTTATCTTGGTATACTATAGCTATTTTGTTAGCTAATTTTTTTGCATCAGTAGTTGCTGGATAAACTAAGTCATGAATATTTGTATCAGCTATATCATCATCTTTTTTTCTTTTCCCAACTGTAACATCTGAACATACTGCAAATGAATGTAGTGGAGTGGCAGTTTCTATAACCCACTCGGTAATGGTTTGGCTCATTAATGCTAAAGAAGGCACCAGAAATAATACCAGTTTATTTTTCCCTGCATAATTTTCTGCAATTTTTAACGCAGTAAATGTTTTGCCAGTACCACATGCCATTAAAAGCTTACCCCTGTCAGCATTACTAAAACCTTTAATTGTTGTTTCTAATGCTTCTTTTTGGTGTGGACGGATTAACTTTTTAGGTAAATGTTTGATTATAGATGTTTTTTGATAAGCATCCCAATCGATTGAGCTAGATTCAAAGTGTTCTAAAGATATTCTAGTAAATGTTTTGGTTGAGTTGTCTAATTGTTCATCAACTACTCGATTGAACCCTTTTTCAGATGTGTCTACTAATATTCTTCGATTGAAAAATATTTTATCTGAAGCCGCCATAAAGCTATCTATTCCAGCTTTAGATACACTAGTGGTATTATAAAATTTACATTGTATGGCTGTGAAACCACCGCCATCTTCTTCGTTATTGGTTGCTACCAGGTCAATCCCTGAGTCAAATCCAGATTGATTATTTTCTGTAGCCCAATCTTTATAAGACTGTACTTTGGTAAACTGTGAGGCATAACGCTCATCTTGTTGTAAAAAGTAAATTACCAATTCTTCAAAAGATGTACCTTTTTCACGCTGTGTCTTTGCATTCTCTCGGTATCTATTTAATAGTGCAGTGAAGTCAGACATTTCTTTGCCTTGTTTAAAAATGTATTTTTAAAGATTTTATTTATCTAAAAGTTACAACCCATATTTATGATGGTTTATTATCGGCAAAGTGCTACGATTGATTTATGCTCGGTATATAGATATAGACAATATTGATGTGATGTTACAAGAATTAGTTGGTTCTAGATATCAAACATATTTCATGCGAGATAGGGGGTTGTTTGATATGCTGTGAGTTAGGATTGAGGAGATGCTTACACTCTAATGCTTAATGCATACTCTTCTTGATAGCCTCAATCTCTTTCTTATTGAGATGTGAAATTTTCTCTATTGTTGATATATTTATACCCTCTTTAATCATCTCCAGCACCATTTGTTGTATACCTTGTTGTATACCCTCTAACTTAAGCTCTTCTGCATAAGTCATAATATCTACCTCACATTCATGTAAATTATCTATTAACTTTATAAATAATGGATTTAGTTCTTTGTGTTCTTTTGCATTTATTAAATATGAAAGAGCGCTATCAAATAACTTTTTACTTATTTTATCTTTATTTGCAACTATACATGCATTCACTATAAAATCAATTACTGCATTAAAGTCTCTCTTGTTTATATGCTTTAAACACATCTCAAGCAATGCTAATTGCTTATGTTTTAGTATCTCATCTTCATGGGTGACTGTTAAGTCTATTAAACCAAACTTACCCAAGCCAATCTCTAATGCTAGTTTTTTATCTGCAAATGAGTCCACTATATCCACAGAGTATGGATAAGGGGATTGTTGCCCATTATAAAAAACTATCGGTACAACAAG
>CANISK010000195.1 GCA_947470205.1 Neisseriaceae bacterium
AAAAAACAGGCAAGATAAATATTTTGGAGTGATAAAAAAAATAATCACCCATAACACCAAAAATCTAATCGGCGCCATTGTTCCATATAAGCAAAAATTTATATTAAAAATATCAGATACAAAATTTGGGAATTATGTGGTATATGTATCTCCGCCATACAAAAAATTCAATCTTACTAATAAAAATGAACTTTTTGACGGTATAATTGAATTATATCCAACCCCACATACACCATATTTTACTGTAAAATTAAAAAATTCAATTGGTGAAACAGGGGACGCTACAACTTTTATTAATCAATGTATTTGTGGGGAAAAAATCCCATATGAGTTTAGTGATGTTGTTATAAAACACGCCAAAAAAATCGCTAAAACTATATCAAAAACAGAAATAAAGGAACGTACAGATTTAAGGCACCTCCCATTTGTGACTATTGATGGGGAGGATGCTAAAGATTTTGATGATGCTGTGTACTGTGAGTTACATAACAATAAATACACCCTATATGTTGCTATTGCTGATGTGGCTCATTATGTAAAACATGGGGATGCGCTTGATAACGATGCATACCAAAGAGGCACATCTATATACCTACCAAACTTAGTAATACCAATGTTACCAGAAAATTTATCTAATGATTTATGTTCACTCAAACCTAAAGAAGATAGGCTAACATTGTGTGTAAAGATTGAACTCACCTCAAATGGTAAACCCACTAAATATGAGTTTTTTAATGCAATTATAAACTCCAAGGAACGCTTAACATACAACCAGGTGCAAAAATGGATCGATGGGGACGGTAAAATCCCAAATACAATTAAAGATAACATAGATAACCTGAACGGCTTATTTAATTTATTATTTGCCAACCGACAAAAAAGAGGGGCGATAGATTTTGATACTGAAGAGCCGTATTTCGAGATCAAAGATAACGAAATAGTAAAAATACATCACAAAACTAGACTAAATGCGCATAGGTTAATTGAAGAGTGTATGTTACTTGCAAATGTATGTGCTGCAGATTTTATTATTAATAATAAACATCCAGCCCTCTTTCGTACCCATGAAAAACCCACTGAAATAAAATTTGACCTTCTTAAAACTTACCTTCAATCAATCGCAGTAAAATTCAATATAAAATATGAAAACTTAACTACTAAAAATTATTTAAAGCTATTGCAATCCACAGTAGATCACCCACAATATAAATCAATCCAGCAATCAATATTAAAATCTATGCAACTTGCCATGTACTCACCTAACAATATTGGGCATTTTGGGTTAAGTTATGCTCATTACGCACATTTCACCTCCCCGATTAGACGCTATCCAGATCTACTGGTGCATAGAACAATTAAATCAATCATAAAAAATAAAGAGTATATATACACAGATTCATTGGATAAAATTGCTGAGCATGTGTCATTTGTGGAAAGAAGAGCTGAGGAATTAGAACGTAAGGTGGACTCATTTTATAAATGCAAATATGCCACCAAATATATTGGGGATGTGTTTCATGGATATGTCACCTCAGTGACTAATTTTGGGGTATTTGTATATTTACCAGATCTATCAATAGATGGACTAATACATGTAACTGAGCTCGGGAATGATTACTTTAACTTTAACAGTAGTCAACAAATGTTAGTGGGTAAAAAAACTGGTATAAAATATAACATTGGACAAGAGCAGCAGGTAATAATAGAATCTGTTGATTTATCAAAACTATTTATTAACCTAGTATTACAAAAATAAAAACCTGTCATTCCCGCGTAGACACCTGTCATTCCCGCGTAGACACCTGTCATTCCCGCGTAGACACCTGTCATTCCCGCGTAGACACCTGTCATTCCCGCGTAGACACCTGTCATTCCCGCGAAGGCGGGAATCCAGATAACATACTGTTGATTAATTATTTTAAAATCACCAAACTCACACATAATATCAAAATAACGGTTGGGTATTCATTAAATACCCTAAACCATTTGTGTGTTTTATTGCAACACCCCTTAGATAAGTCCTCCATGAGCTTAAAACAGTATCCGTGATACAAAACCAAGCTAAATACACAGGCAACTTTCAAATGCAACCATAGCCCGTTAAAGCCAAATAAATGGGCAATTAACTCACCAGATAATATCGTACAAAAACACGCAGGTGTCATAATATACCAAAATAACTTGTGTTCCATAATGGAAAACTGACGCTTGGTAATTTCATTATCCGTCATGGTGTGATACACAAATAATCTAGGTAAATAAAAAAGCCCAGCAAACCAAGATGTAAAAGACATAATATGAAATATTTTTAAATATAAATATATATTACGTGAAAAGGGGAATATTGACACAGGTAAAACACCTTTACAATCAAAACAATAAATTAATGTAATTTGTAACCTGATTAATGTCCAAAGCAACACAATCCAAATTAACCGCAACATTAGATTCAATGATGCCGGTCTTTTTTGGATTGGTATTAGTATAAATTGCAATCATTTTTTTATTCAATGCATTCGCCATATGAATAAGTCCAGTATCTACACCCAACACGATACTAGACTTATATATAATACAATACAATTCATCAAATGAATGTGTGGTATCTGGGATAATTATATCATCAGCATATTTCATAACTTCATTTCTTATTTTATATGAGTTATTTTTCTCATATTCATTACCAAATGGCAACACTACTTTTAACTTATGTGTTGTTATGAGATGCTCCATTAGCTTACCCCATAGCTTAATTGGATATTCTTTTTTAATATTTGATGTCGCATGAAATATTATGGCGTATTTATTATTTGTATAATTAATATTGCTTTTATTATGAACAATGCTATCAATATCCACCCCAAAATCATTATCTAATTTGTTTATATCATATCCAAATATTTGACTCGCCAATAACCTATTTTTAATTGTTGCAAGCATATCCAATTGAACATACTTGGTGTGGTTATACAACAAACAAGATAATTTCTCACGCACACATTTATGGTTATAACCATATACGGCACCATTAAAACATCTTGAAACCAAAGCACTCTTAAGTAAACC
>CANISK010000196.1 GCA_947470205.1 Neisseriaceae bacterium
ACCCATCTTCACCGATTTTGTAATAAATTTGGCTAAAAATGATGATTTTGAGTCATGTTTGGCAGCATAACAATCTGATATAACTTCATATTTATTTTTCACATCGTTTTGTGCTGCCATGAAATGGTATATTTTATACATTATGAATTTGATATGTGGTATACTTCCACATTATGTTTATCCGAAAAACCACAACTCAAAAATATTTACCTAATGGTAAAGCTTATACCACATATCGTATAGTGCAACAATACCGTAACGTATCTGGTGTATCAAAACAGGAAACCCTACTTAATTTAGGTAGTGATTTTTCTGTACCTGAGCATGAGTGGCGCTTATTATGCGACAGAGTAGAGCAGTTACAAAGCAATACTGGGGTTCTTTTTGAACTTGAGCTACCTACTGAATTAGAGCAAGAGGCTCAACGTATATCAAAAATATTAATCAAACGTAATGGCGAAAAAAGTATTGCCCACATAGTTCCAGTTAAACAAGAGTTTACAGATAAAGATTATCAAACCGTAGATGTAAATAGTGCAATTGATAGTGACGTAAGACATATTGGGAATGAGCATCTAATATATGAGACAGCATTTAAATTAGGGTTACCTGAAATATTAATTGCAGCTGGTTTTAATAAAAAACAACTTAATATTGCTATTGCATCTATTATTGGTAGATTAATTGTACCGGGTAGTGAACTTAGCACCCATCGTTATTTAACTCAAGACAGCGCATTAGATGAAGTGCTGGGTACAGAATTCTCTAATTTAGATTTAAACCAATTATATCTTATATCAGACAGGTTGTTAAAAAATAAAGATGTAATAGAAAATAGTTTATATTTGCGAGAAAAAGACTTATTTGCTTTGGATGAGGTAATTACCCTATTTGATATTACTAATACTTACTTTGAGGGTCACCCAGAACATAATGGTGCACACAAAGGACGCAGTAAAGAAAAACGCAGTGATTGTGAACTAATTTCATTAGGGTTATTACTAGATAGTTCCGGATTTCCCAAGAAGAGTAAAATATTACCAGGTAATATTAGTGAGCCCAGCATCCTAAAAGATATGTTGTCTGATTTAGATAGCAAAAGTGGCACAACAGTTATTATGGATGCAGGAATTGCAACCCTTGAGAATCTTGAGTATTTAAAAACCGAAGGTTACAAGTATATTGTAGTTAGACGTGATAGTAACTTGATTATGCCTGAAAATGATACCACGATTGTAAAAGATACAAAAAATAATACAGTTACAGTATCATTAGTAACCGCGACTGAGAATGAGGTTGAATTATATTGCCATTCTACCGCTAAAGAAGCTAAAGCTACAGAATTTACCACTAAAATGACAAAGCGTTTTGAGGAAGAGTTAAGCAAACTATCTCAGAATTTATTAGCCTGTGATCTGTATAATAACTTTAGTGAATTTCATGGACAGAGCGCTGCTATTGTATTGCCTGATGGACAAGTATTAACCAATAGACCATTTGAATTAATTACCATTTTAATTGTAGTTGGTACAATTGAGAATATGGATACTGAGATTACACAGCAATTTAACTTTGATACGAAATTAACTATGCTATTACAAGCAGATATAAATGTAATGAAGCTATGCGTACAATACTTAAAGCAAGTAAGTTTACATAGTAAATTACAAGGTAAATTGCGCACCTTATTTGTAAATCGTGTACAAGGCACCAAAAAAAATGCCACACGAGAATATGGTAAAGTTGCAATTAAACTTGGCAGACTTAAACAACAGTATAAGTCAATTGCCTATACCTACGCCATTCAAATTATACCAGATAACAAAAAACATTATGCCCGTGCAATTGAATATCAAAACAATGAAGAATTACAAAAAAATAAACAAGCAGGCATCTATTGCTTAAGTAGTAATCGAAGTGATTTAACCGCAACACAGTTATGGCATACTTATACCATGTTAACCGAAATAGAGTCCGCATTTCGTAGCCTCAAGTCTGAATTAGGTATGCGTCCTGTATACCATCAACTAGAACATAGAATTGATGGGCATATATTTATTAGCATTGTAGCCTATCATATTCTTCACACCATTCGATATCAACTTAAATTACATGATATCAATAATAGCTGGGACACCATACGTAAGATTATGGCAATACAACTTAGAACAACAACTACCATGGACTTAAAAATTGGTGGCGTAGTAAAACTTAGAAAAACTTCTAGGGCAACTCCAGAACAAGCGGAAATATACAGAAAATTAAATATAAAAGCTAATCCATGTGGGTTGGTAAAAACTTATTTCAAACCTGCGAAATCCTAAAAATTCCGGATACTGTGCTGCCTTAAAAAAGTTTTAAAAACTCATAACGCACTGTTATACAATAGATTTAGATTGAGCATCGGTGAAGATGGGTAGAGAAAATAGCTCTGAAGTTGCCCAACAATTATCTACTTTATTTCCAATTGTGAATAATCCTATGATAGCAGCAGCTACTACAGTACCGGGGGTATTGCCTGGAATTTTAGGTACAACAAGCCCTGGTACTATCTATTACAACAAATTAAATTTTTTTATATATGGTGATTTAAGTATTTTTATTAATCACATCCCTTATCCATGTAATAATATAGCATTAGCACAAGCTGGAGTCGTGGGTAGTAATAATTGGTGGATCATTAGCAATCAACCAATTGGTAGCCAAGTGTTTACATCTACACAACAAGCTTACCAGTATGCATGCTTGCAATGTGGGGATAAAATGATTGAACTGAGGGGCATGGGGTCAGATACATTCGGAATGATTGCTAATGCACCAGATTGTCCAAATGATAATCTTTTTTCTAAAAAAGCAAAATAATTTATTGGGTATCACTTATCATCTCGTTAAAACGCTGTCTAATTTCTTTATTAATTGACATACTAGCAGGATAATATCTATCAATCATTTTTTTAAACCCATTAGGTTTTATACCCAATGGGTTTTTATCTAAAATTGCAGTGCATGAAATTATTTGTTTTAGTCGTACTTGTTTTTGAGTTTATCTTGATAAAAATGC
>CANISK010000197.1 GCA_947470205.1 Neisseriaceae bacterium
AACGTGGTGCATTTTTAGCGATGTATTATGCAGATGAGGCAATAGTGGTTACAAATCCCGAGGTATCATCAGTGCGAGATTCAGATCGGATATTGGGCTTACTAGATTCCAAATCAAAAAAAGCTATAGAGGGTAAAGACCGCATTAAATCACACCTATTGGTGACAAGATACAATCCAAACCGCGTGGAGCAAGGAGAAATGTTATCTGTGAGTGACATTGAAGACATATTAAAAATAAATCTTATTGGTGTAATACCAGAATCAAAAGAAGTATTGCAGGCGTCTAATACTGGTTTACCTGCGATTAACATGAAAGGTACGGATGTATCTGAGGCATACTGGGATGTGATACATAGGTTTTTAGGCTCAGAGAGAGAAATGAGATTTGTGAAACCAAGTAAAAAAGGTTTATTCCAACGTATTTTTGGTATGGGGGGTAACTAATATGTCTTTATTGGAGTATATATTTGGTCGTAAAAAGTCAACAGCAAGTGTGGCTAAAGAAAGACTGCAGATTATATTAGCCCACGAAAGAGATGGAGGCTTATTAAATTATCGGTCACCAACATGGCTACCAGATTTACAAAATGAACTTGTAAACGTGGTTGCTAAATATATCAATATAAACAAAGATGATTTAAAAATTAACATTGAGAAGCGAGATAATTTAGAATTGCTTGAAATTAATGTTACATTACCAGAGTATTTACAAAAGGCAGCAAATCAATCAAATGAATAAATTTACTCATCATAAGCTCATTATTTTAGGTTCAGGACCAGCGGGGTATACAGCAGCAATTTACGCCGCTCGTGCTAATTTATCCCCAATTTTAATAACAGGACTGAATCAGGGTGGACAACTCATGACCACAACAGAGGTTGAAAATTGGCCGGCAGAGACTGGTGGACATGTATTGGGGCCAGATTTAATGCAACGCTTTTTAGAACATACAGAAAAATTTGGCACAGAGGTGATATTTAACCATATTCACGCAGTAGATTTACATCAAAAACCATTTAAACTAATGGGGGATATGGGTGATTACACTTGCGATGCACTTATAATATCAACCGGGGCTAGTGCAAAGTACTTAGGTCTTCCTTCGGAAGAGACATTCATGGGTAGGGGCGTATCTGCATGTGCAACATGTGATGGATTTTTCTACAAACAAAAAGAGGTTGTGGTTGTGGGTGGTGGCAATACCGCAGTGGAAGAGGCGTTGTATTTAGCAAATATCTGTAGTAAAGTTACATTGGTGCACAGAAGAGACACCTTTAAAGCTGAAAAAATTATGATAGATAGACTGATGCAAAAAGTCTCTAGCGGCAAGATTGCACTTGAGTTAAACTCCACTTTAGATGAAATACTGGGAGATAATAGCGGAGTAACTGGAATTAGATTAAAAAATAATGATGGTGCTACTCAAGAATACAATGTGAGTGGCGTATTTATCGCCATTGGACACACACCAAATACAGATATTTTTGCTGGACAACTAGACATGGAGAATGGCTATATCATCACCAAAGCTGGTAGAAATGGTTTTGCAACCCAAACATCAGTAGATGGTGTATTTGCAGCCGGAGATGTACAAGACATGATATACAAACAAGCGGTCACATCTGCAGGAACTGGATGTATGGCAGCCCTTGATGCTGAAAAATACTTAGATGGGTTACATGTTTAAAATTGGACAAGGGTACGATATCCATAAGCTAGTGGAGGGTCGTGAACTAATCATTGGTGGGGTGTCTATCCCACACACCAAAGGTTTACTTGGACATTCCGATGCAGATGTCCTAATCCACGCTATAATTGACGCAATACTGGGCGCATGTAGTGCGTCCGATATCGGGACAATATTTTCAGATAACGATGATAAATACAAAAATGCCAATAGCAGAGATTTACTAAAATACGTATCACAAAATATTTTACACAATAGCGGATATAAAATTGCTAATATAGATTCAACAATAATATTAGAAACCCCAAAACTAAAAGACTATATTCCATTTATGAAACAAAACATAGCAGAAGATTTGGGTATTGAGGTGGATATGGTTAGCATAAAAGCAAAAACCAAAGAAGGTTGTGATGCGGTGGGTAAGTTCGATGCAGCCGAATCCCACGCCATCATTCTCATATACTCTTCGTCTTTGAAATTTCGCCTAGTCTAAATCCCAAGTACTTCGAGTATGTATTCAATATGAAAGAATATCACAAAATGCAAAATAAAAAAATTAATAAACTAATTTTAAATATCATAGGCGGTGTATTTATTTTCACTGCCACTTTATCATATGGTAGCACCCCCACAATCCCAGAAGATGATATTCGCACTTTTGCAAAAGTATACATGATAACTAAAAGCTATTATGTAGAAAGTGCATCAGATGAAAAGCTCATGAAGGGGGCGATAAATGGAATGCTAACTAACCTAGACCCGCACTCCCAATATCTAGATGAAAATGATTTTAAGCAGTTATCAGAGCTCACAACTGGTGAGTTTGGTGGGCTTGGTATCGAAGTAAGTCGCGAAATGAACGATGCAGGAATAAAAGTTGTAGCACCAATAGACGATACCCCGGCATATTATGCTGGGATTAAAAGCGGAGACGTGATAATTAAAATTAATAATACACCAGTAATGAATATGCCATTGGATATGGCGATTAAAAAAATGCGAGGTAAACCAGGCACTAAAGTCCTCATTACTATATCGCGTAAAAATACAATTAAACCCATTACCTTGTCAATCAAAAGAGCTTCTATTCAAATTAGAAGTGTAAAGTACGCGATGTTATCACCAGATTACGGATATATTAGAATTATAGACTTTCAACAAGATACAGTGGCAAACATTGCGCGCATCCTAACTACAATACACACATCACATCCAAACATGAAGGGATTGGTGTTAGATTTGAGAGATGATCCAGGTGGCATACTGCAAGGCGCAGTTGGTGTGAGCGCGGTATTTTTACCAAAAGATAGCTTGATAGTATCCACCAAAGGGAGACTACCAAATGCAAATGAAAATTTTTATAATAA